>JANOEM010000077.1:0-9554 GCA_031413195.1 Actinomycetes bacterium | reverse complement strand
GCGTTGACGGCGGCGGGCGTCGTCTTGCGTTGGACTGCGATTGCCTTCACCGAGCGACCCTGCGCCACCTGCTGTAGCAGATCCTCGTCAGCTGCCGACAGCGACGTCTCGGCACGAACCGGGTTGGTCAGCGCTTCCACGATTTTCGGGTCGAGCATCGAGCCGCCCGCTGCGACCTCGCGCACCGCACGCGCCAGCTGATTGCCCTCACCCACCCGGTCTTTGAGGAGATAGGCGTAGCCGGCGGCGCCCTCCGAAAGCAGCGACACCGCGTAGTCGGGGTCGTCGAACTGCGACAGGATCACGACCCCCGTGCCAGGGTGGCGCTTGCGAACCTGCTTGGCGGCCTCGATGCCCTCGAGGGAGAAGTTGGGCGGCATCCGGATGTCGGTCACGATGACCTGGGGCTGCGATGCTTCGGCCCCGGCGACCAGTTCGTCGTAGTCGGCTGCCTGGCCGACGACGTCGAAATCGTCTTCGAGTTCGAGCAGCGCCTTGACGCCCTCTCGCACGATGAGGTTGTCATCTGCGAGAAAAACCGTGATGGCCATCGGCGCCTCCTGGGTGGGTGAGTGTACGCATAGCACTCTGGCGGATCGACCGGTCGTCCACCAGCGTGCCCACGCGCATCATGGGGTGGTGCTGGCACGTACTGATTCAGCGGGGCGCCACGCTGGCCGCCAGATCGTCGTTGGGCGCATGCTTGAGGTCCCTCGTCGTCAGGAGCCAGACCATGCGAATCGAGCGCAGCATCACCACCGTTTCGTGGATCCCATCGGACCTGTTGGAGGGGATGGGCAAGGTGGCCACCCGGATGAAGTTGGCGCACCACGACCCGCCCCCACCCGACTCGCTCGTGCCGGACGTTCACGCTGCGGTCGAGGACCTCCGTGTCGCCGATCGCTTCCGCTTCGCCAACGAGCTGAGGGCCTACCTCGACATCGACGACGGCCGGATCACCGGCTTCGGTTACTGCGGTGGCGGGCTGATCGGAGCCACGACGGTCGGGCTCGGCATCACCTCGATCACCGTTGCTGCGACCCCACTGCCCGACCTCCAGGGTGAACCCGAGGTGACCCCGACATCCGTCAGATTCACCCAGACCGTCGGTGGCCGCACCGGGGCACCAATGCCCCGCGCCGTGAAGCGGCCGCCGTTCGTCCAGTACTCGGCGCCGATTGTCTGGACGACACTCGAGCTGACCATCCACGCCGATGGCACTCACGAGGGCGCCATGACGGGTGCGTCGGGGTTTCCCCGCCACTGGGTGTTCGACCACGCCGGTGCGTTGATCGCGAAGAGCAGCCTCGCCGAGTACAAGCGATGGATGAACGAGTCGTTCGGACGTCGCACACCGTGGGGCGACGAAGATACACCTGCACTCGTCACCGAGGTCGAGAGCGTTCTCGAACGTCGCCTCCAGGAGATGATCATGCGCGGCGGTACGACGCCGACGATCCGTCAGGTCAAGACCGGCACGGTGCTCGCCGAACAAGGCACAGTCGGCAACGAGCTGTACCTGCTGTTGAACGGGCTGCTGGTTGTCGAGGTGGACGGGGAGCAGCTCGCCGAACTCGGCCCGGGAGCAGTTCTCGGGGAGCGAGCCGCCCTCCAAGGAGGTCTCCGGACTGCGACCCTGCGCGCCGTGACCGACTGCAAAGTCGCATCAGTGCCGGCCACCGCCGTCGATCAGCACGCTCTGATCGAGCTCGCCGACGAGCACCGTCGCGAAGAGGCGCCCCGCTCGAACCGTCGCTGATCGATGAACCCACGATGATATTGCTCCTCAAGGACATCGCCGAAGGTTGTAACTTCACCGCGCGCAGGACGTGTCCGCCCGGATGACCTGATGTATCAGGCATCAGGGTTGGGACTGAATATTGTCAAGCGGCCTGGCAGGTGGCCTCGTCATGGCATGCCTGTGATCATCGCCACGATGTCGAGAATCTGGTGTGACACAATCGGCCCAACGCTTCCACGGGCTGCCGAGCACCGTTCGATGGCCACTGCTCGCATCTGCTCGACCAGGGCGCAGCTCGGCGCGGTGAGTCCGTTCAGGTTGTCGGGCTCGACCTCAACGTGACTCGGAAACGCCCGCGGAGAGGTGGTGAGAGGAACCGCGAACACCGTCGATGGGCGAAACCGCGAGAACGCATCGGCCGTAGCGATGATGGCCGGGCGCGTGAAACCTGCTTCAGATCCGATCGGCGTGCCGAAGTCGACGGTGACGACGTCACCGAAGTTCACGACGATGCCAGGTCGGGACTCAGCCACGCATCGCGCTCGCGAACGTAGGTGTCCCAGGCATCAGTGTCGGCGCGGAGCCGTTGTTCTGCCGTAGCCATCTCCTCGTAGAAGCGCTCGCGCCGCAGTGACTCCAGGGCGGCATCAAGTGTGTCGGCCATTGTTGCGTTGCGATCCGCTGCGAGTCGCCTCAGCCGTTCCCGCTGGTCCGTGCTCACCCGGATCGTCGTAGATGATGCGGTCATACTTGAAGTCTACATATCGGCTACTCGTCGCCGCTACGGCGACTGTCATGAGATCGAACGGACACCCAGCCGGTACGGCCCCTCGACCCCGTCGACGAGGTAGAAAGCGATGGTCACGATGCGGGCCGGGTCGAGGGGTTCGCTCGCCGCCCGCGGCTCGAGGAAGCGCGTCACTGGTTCGAAGGACGCCCACGACAGTTCCACGTCGGTCAGGCCGTCCGGTGATGTCGGGAACGAGTGGATCCAGCCGCCGGAGTCGTCGTCGGTGCGCAGCTCGAGTGACCAGACACGGCCATCGCCGTCGACCTGGACGCGCACTCCTGGACGGCCGGACCAGTCGATCGCGACCTGCGGATCGATCGCCGGACTACGAATCGATGCGAAGCCGCCGCCGTTGGCGAGCGACAACTCGCCGGTGAACACCAGCACGCCTTCGGACCACGCCAGATCTCCGCTCGACACGCCGCCCATGACCGTGTCATTGGTGACCGCCCAGCCATCTGCGCTCGCCGGGGTGACGAAGTCGAACACCGGTGGGCTCGTCGTAGTCGCCGGTGCCGTCGGCAGTGGGGTCGTCGTCACAGGAACGGTCGCGCTGTCGGAGGTGGTTGCTGCAGCAATCGTCGACGCGATCGTGGTCGTCGCCGGGCTCGTCACTGGGCTCGTCGCTGTGGTTGTGATCACGGGGCTGGTCTCTGCGTCGTCGGCACCACGCTCGTCGCTTCCACATGCAGACATCGTGGCGACAGCGGCGACAGCGGCGACAGCAACGACCGTGGTGATTGCAGCGCGCATTGTCATCGGGCAATCGTCGCGCCGCTGTGATCCGTTCGTCGTGTCGCGCCGTGAAACATCGTGTCGGATCTCCTCCTCGTCTGTACCGCTGCTTTTGCTGGTCCGAATCCGGCGACGGTCAAGGGGTCAACCCGGCTTCGTTTCAGCATCACCTTCGACTGGAGGTGTACGCAAACATCCGTCCAATGTCAACGATCGACGACATTTCGCCCGAGTCACTCTGCTTCGATCTGGGGTGGGGCGGCATCGATGGGATTGGCGACGTGGAAGCCCGATGAACTCGCTGCTTCGCATAGGCGGCGATCGGCGCTACTGAACACCTCCGCACCCACGAGGTGCGCCGCCGCGAGATGCACGGCGTCGTAACCGCGCAAGCTGTGTGTCGTGGCGAGATCGCCGGCCAGTCGCATCAGGTCCTCGTCGACCTCGGCCACGGACATCTGCGACCACAACACCTCAAGACCCGTTACTGCGCTGCGAAACGCGGCAGCGGTGATTCGACTCTGTCGCCGTGCAGCAGCGAGCGCAGCGCGAGCCTCGACGTGAGCAACCCTGACCGTGACGAGGACGTCGGGCTCATCCCAGATCGCAGCGGCCTCGGGTGTGCCGACCTCGTCGATGAGCAACTTGATGAGCGTGGACGTGTCGACGTAGGTGATCACTGGCGTTGCTCAGCCACCAATTCGCTGACCGAACCTGATGCGCGCAGTGGCACCGGACGCTGGCGCACCTTCGACGTCGGCGGTCGAACCAGACCGGCCTCGATCAACGCGGAGAGTTTGTCCGTCGGCTCATCGGCGATGCCGTTGAGCCGGGCGATGGGTCGGCCGCGGTCCGTCACGACGATCTCGATGCCGGCCTCGACCTGATCGAGGTAACGACTGAGGTTGTTCTTGAGGTCGCGAACCCCGACCTCGATCCTTGTAGATGTGGCTACCTTCATGATGGCAAGTGTAGCTACCAAGCAATCGCGAAGGGCGGACGACCGTGATCAGTAGTTGTTCGGGTTCGTTGTCATGTGCAGCGTCGCCTTCTTTCACTGGTCTGGAGGTCGCTGGTCCGCGCCTGCGTTCGAGTGTTCTGATCAGTTGACGAGCTCGATCTCGCCGGCGCGCCAGGTCTTGTCGAAGAACGACGGCAGTGGCGAGTACAGCCGCAGGAGTTGGAACCATCCCTTTTCTGGATCGGTCTGCACCCAGTTGCCCTCGGCCACGCCGTCCGGCCGCAGCGGACCGTAGTAGATGGTCGTCGATCCATCCGCGTCGGGCACGGCCGCCGGGGTCGGGTAGGGCTGGCTGCCGGCCCGCGGGAATCGTTGCGGGGTGCGCAGCATCGATCGGGTCTGGTTGTCGTAGACGGTGGTGGACCAGAAGGCCGCGGCCGGGATGCCAGCGGGCAGCACCATCCGGTAGGTCGTGGCGCCGTCGAGCGGCTCACCGTTGATGTCGAGGTTGGCCCCCAGGTACTGCGAACCAATGTTGGTCAGCCGCATGCACATCGCCGGGGTGATGAGGGTGGCCACGTAGAACATCGCCGTTCGGGCGTTCAGCCGGCGCGTGTGCAGGCTGGGGAACAGCTCGACGGTGCCGTTGGCGGTGATGTGCGGCGGCGGGTCGAGGAACTCGAAGCCGCCTTCGAACAGCGGGTTCCACCATGCGGTCGGTTCGTCGTAGTAGCGCCAGCGGTCGTCGGGGTGTGCGCCGGTGCCCGCCATGCGGGACGCCGCGTTGCCGGTCTCGACCGCTCGGTCGAGGATGGCGCGCAGGCGTGCATTGGGGGCGAAGGTCTCTCCCTTGCGGATGCCGATGGCAGCGAACATCCCGGCGAGCTCCGGCTCAAGGGCCTCGGCGGACTCGTGCTGGACGAGCTCGTCGAGCATCTCGAAGTGGCCGAAGTCGTTCGGTGCGATGGTGTTCATGCGCAGACCGCTGCCTTCCACGAACCGGGGTGTCTGCGGTGTGGCGTGCTGTCCGAGCGGACCGGTGCCCTGCAGGTACTCGCCGATGCTGCTGCCGAAGCCGCCAACTGCGTACGGGTACACCTTGAGGTGTTCGCGGATGTTGTCGGCGGCGGGTGCAGGATGGCCGTCGACGAGGAACGCACGGCCCGCCACGGTGACGAGGCTCGTGCGCGACCGGTACACGAAGAACCCGCCCTCGGGCAGCGGGCCTTCGTAGTCGTGTGGTACGAGCAGGTAGCGGCCCCCGCGTCCTCGGTCGGGGCCGGGTAAGCCGAAGTCGCCGATCCATCGAAACCAGAAGTCGTCGATCACGCCGAGGACGTTGGGCGGGATGTCCAGCACCATCGGCCCGTCGGCCAAGCTGACGTTGCCCCAGAAGTACACCGTGTCGGCGTTCGCGGTGAGGAACAACGACTCGGAGTCCATCAGTTCCGAGAACAGGATGAACTCGTTGTCCGCGATGCCCACGTCGGCGAATCCCTTGCGCAGCGCCCACAGCGACACGCCCTGGACAGTGTTCATGAACGTCTGCACGCCGTGCAGGTAGTTCAGTTCGTCGCGCAGTTTCGTTGCTGTGTCGATGGTGGGGTAGCCGTCTGCGAACTCGAGGCGACCGATCTTCGACTCGACTACGTGTGGTGTGGTGATGCTGTCCGGGATCTGCCCGTGATCGTTCACGCCCATTTCCTGCTCCTTGGTTGCTCCGTCGGTGCGTTCGGCTCTACGCCGTGTACGCCGAATTTCGTTCACCAACTGCATACACCATTCGGTCACCGACTGTCTACACCTGCCCGGGTATTCTCGTTTCGATGTCATCGACCAGCCGCACACGAGCCGCGCAGCGGATTGCCAGCGAGGCGGCGCTCCTCGACGCGGCGGTCGAGCTGTACGCCGAACACGGTCCCGACGGGGTTCCGTTGCGTGATGTGGCGCTGGCAGCCGGGTTGACGCATGCCATGGTGGCGCGGCACTTCGGGTCGAAGCAGGGTCTCGTGTCCGCAGTGGAGGGCCGATTGGCCGCCGAGATCAGGGCGGTCACGGGCACCATCGAGTTCACCAGCAGCGAGGCGTTTATCGAGCTGTTGAAGTCAGTGCGCGAGCGTCCCACCTTCGCTCGGTTGCTGGTCCGGTCCGGACTGGGCGACCTGGACGGATCGGTCGTTCCCACAGTGATCGCCGAGCGTTGCGCCCTGGCGTCCGATGGCGACCGTCGGAGTCGGCTCTGCGGGTACGCCGCGGCGGGCCTGCTGCTGGGCTGGTGGTCCTGGGAGGGCTTCTTCGTGTCCGGGCTCCAACTCGGCCGGACGAGTCACCGCCGCCAGGACGAGGCGGTGGCAGCCGCTGCGATGTCGGTGCTGCAATTGGCGACACGACCGGAGCCCAGGCTCGAGCCGCGACTGCTCACGGCTGTCAACGCGGCACCGGAGGCGCCGGTGGTCCGCTCCGGACGCGACGCGCTCTTGGCCTCGGCGGTGGAGCTGTTCGCCGAGCACGGCCCCGCCTCGGTGTCGATCCGCGACGTCGCCCGTCACGCGGGGGTGAACCACGGGCTCGTTCATCGGCACTTCGGGTCGAAGGACGACCTGCTGGCCGAGGCGATCGAGGTCGGTTCCTTCTCCCTCCTGCCGGGTGCCTTCGCGCCGGCGGGGTTCGACATCGATGACGTCGTCCACGCGATGCACCACGGTTCACCGTCGCCGCGGACGATCGCACGGATCCTCGTCGACGACGTTGCCGTTGGGAGGGTCCGTCCCCGCTACCCGGTCCTCAGCGGGTTGCTCGCGCTCGTTCGGGGGGTTCCCGCCGATGCGCGGCCGCCGGGGCTGGCCGACCCACGGGCGGCTGCCGCTGCCGCCGCCTCGCTGGTGGTGGGATCGGCGCTCTGGGGGCGAGGGCTCAGCGAGGCGTTCGGGCTGGACGGCGATGACGGTGTCGAGTCCGCGATCGCCGACCTCGGTCGTTGGCTCATCGGTGTGCCGAGCGCACCAACCCGAGCATCGACGATTTGAGCCGTCGGGCCGCCTCGCCGTCGCTACTCATGGGCTGGACGGGTTGCGACCATTGAGGAGCGCATCATGGGCCGGCGGCAACGCATTGGGTCGTCACCGGTCAGATGGTTTCGACGGTGAATCGTGCTCGGGGCGTCCTGTACTTTCATCGGACATCCGAGTTGGCCGACAAGGTATTCGCCGCTGGTTTCGAACACGTCGACTTGACCGGGGTGCAGGGACCGGCGTGGCCGATCCTGCCGAGCGATTGCGGGCCTGACGATCCCCGAGTCGGACATGTCGTCGCGGTAGCGAACCTCGCCGACGACGATCCCGCACTGCTCGGCGCCAGCAATCATCTGCTCGCTCGTGCGACGTGGTCCTGACCACAACGCCGACTCGTCGAACGGCAGCTTGACGTCAGAGCGCGTTGCGGCTCGGAACGCTCAATTCGTGGTTGGCGGGGCGTGGTCTTCGTCGCCGAAGGAGAGGCCGCACTCGTCGATGACGTACTGGACGATGGCAGGCGTGAGGCTGTGGGAGGTGTCGATGGCGAGCTGCCCGCCCTGAGGTGTGCTGAACACTGCGGTCAGGTTGAAGTCGACAGTGCCGAGGAAGTGGATGTAGTCGTCGTAAGCGGTCTTGTACGCGGCGACGTCGTCGGCGATGGCGGCCGGTGCCGTGCTGTCGGCCTGTTCGAACCAGCCGGCTGCCTCGGTGAACGTCGCCTCGGTGTCGTCCGGGTTCGAGTCGTCGGTCGGTGCGAGCAGGACGATCAGGTGGGCCATGGCCTCGCAGAACCCGCCGCCTGTGGGTAGGGCGGTGTCGGAATTCGGTGGACGGGTGACGGTGTCGGGGCTGGCGCTCCGGCTGTCGCCGCAGGCGGCGACGGTGGCGACGGTGGCGATGGTGGCGATGGTGGCGCACAGCGCGAACGGCATCGGAAGGAGACGTCGGCGCAGTGTCACGTCGGGATCGCTCGTGAGGGGCGCTTGGCGAGGTGGGCGACACCGAGCAGCACACCGGTTCCGGTGAGCACGAAGGCGACGAGGACGGCGAGCATTCCGAGCATCCATGAGGCGACGATCGCGATGTTGCTCCGCCCGACCACGGCACACAGCAGGCCGCCAGCAGCGGGCGCCGTGTACAGCAGCCGGACGAGATGGGTCGATTGCCTGTTCATGTGGGCCTCCAAGTGCTGGGATGAAATCGTGATTGCCAGGTCGAGCGCGGCGCGGGCACCGACCTGCCAGGACCCTTCGTCGACGCACTGCTCGTGGAGGTGGACCATGTCGTTGCCGATGTCGTCGCGGAACTCGCTGGGGTAGAGGTGGATCTCCCACCCGGCGCATCAATGCGTAGCCGCGGAGTTCGCCGTCGAGGAGGGCGAGCACCATGCGTAGCGGGGCGGGCCAGTAGCTGCTTCGATCCCCATTCCATACTCGAAGTATGATATATCGATACTCGATAGTCAAGCCCGCCAGCGCCTTCAAGGAGTGGCTGCAGGCGGACGTTCGCTTACGTACTCGGCGTCGAGGTGGACGACGCGGCCCCGTCGGTCGTGCTCTCGTTCCGCTCGGCGGGGGATGAGCTGGAGATGCTGCGTCACGCCGGGTATCCATTCTTCGCCCTCGGGTGGGGTCGTGATGCGATGGGCATGGTGCTCGATGACGGCACCGATTGGGACGAGGTCCGCGAACTGTTGACGGAGAGCTTCTGCGTGCTGGCGCCGAAGAAGCTGATCGCGCTCGTCGACCGCCCGACGGCGTTATCGGTCGGCGGCGTCGATCGGATTGGTGACGTGGAAGCCCGATGAGGTGGCCGCTGCGCCCAGGCAGTGATCGGCGGTGCTCAGAACGTCAGCACGGACGAGGCGCCCGACCGACCAGTGCTCGGGTTCGTCAGCCCCAACCCATCGACGATGTGGGTCTCTTGGGCGTACAACCAGCTCATGAGGCCCGCTCGTCGTGGTTCGGGGAGGGCCGGGGAGGAAGTCCCTCAACCTGAAGATCAGTACAGTGGACTTGTGAGTTCGCTTCCGCTCGATCTGGTCGATGAGATGTTCGATTTGGGGGTCGAGATGCGCCGCGAACGTGCCCGACGGGAAGCGCCAGACCTTGGCGAATCTGCCATCGCTCGGGTTGCGATGTCGGTGACCTCGATGCGGGTCCGGCGGGCGCCGGAGCGCATGCACCGTGCGAACTCCTCCTCGCCGAGTTGTCCGGCGAGGTGCCGTCGGGTCTCCTCGAGGTCAGTGAGGACGAAGGTCGGTTGCGGAAGATTTCGTCGCTCATAGTCCGTCATCGCCGCCCCCACGAGCGT
>JANOEM010000076.1:0-1815 GCA_031413195.1 Actinomycetes bacterium | reverse complement strand
CACCCGAAGAACGCACCCTCATCGAACTCGACCACGCCATCGCCGCCAACGATCCCGTCCATCACATCCGACGCCTCGAACAAGAGCTCAAACCCATCCGCCAACAGATCGCTCATTTCGACACCCTTCCCACCAACGACCCCGGTCACCAGATGGTCGCCCGGGCGCACATCGAACGGCTACGTGAACGCGCACGAGCCATCGAAGCCGACATCGCCAAAGCAGAAACCCAAGCGACCCTGCACGGATGGAACTTCCGCACCGACCCGGAACTTGCCGCTGCGATCGAGCATCGAACCACCCACCTCGCGCACGTTGCGCTCACGACGGGCGAACCTGCTACGGCCGAACTAGCGGTCGCTCTCACCGATGCCAACCCCAGTGCAACCGCAAACGAACTTCGGGAAGCGATCCGAAGCGCAGTTGCCGAACTGGAGCGGAGTGGGAATCCCCAACTGCGGCGAGACCGGACGAAACACGTGTCGGTGGGGCTCGACGACCAGGCGGCGGCGCGCATCGAGCTATCGATGTAGACAACCGACCGGAAACTTCGAGCACCTCTTGCCGAAAGCCGTTCGATCAAGAAGGAAGCTTGGAACCCGATTGTGAGCACGCCTGGAGCAGCGCACTGATTTCCGCCGGAATCGTGTCCATGCTCTGAGCTGCCCGCCGAACCGCAGCAACGCCCACCTGGGTTCCGAGCGCCCGCAAGCCGTCCTTGAACGGCAGGGAACGATCACGCCTCTGATCTACCTCGCGCCAAGAGTCCGTATCCGCGATGAAGCTCGATGCCGGCAGGTAGCGGATGATGTCGCGCTCCTTCAGCCCGAAGATGTCGATCCGGTCGAGGCGGCCGGCCCGATGCGCCCCACTCAAGAGTTCCGCAATGGTCTGTTCCTCGGAACTGCCGTCGCTGAGCGGCTTCATCACAACACCCACGTTCGGCCGATCTGACCGAAGTCCGTCGAGAACCTTCCGAACCTTTCCTGCTGCCACGTTGTCGACGAGGATCGTGAAGGGAGCATCGCTGTAACTCATGAGAAACTGTGAGTCGAGGAGCGAGAGAAGGTTCTTCGTCCCGCGCATTGCGACCATCTGCACAGATTGTCTGGCGAGTTCGTCGCCGATGAGAACCTCAAGTGCTGCGATCTCGTGCTGACCCTCCACCACGAGGAATCGCCGAGTGAGCTGTAGGAGGTCGGACGGCGACATGCCATGAACTTCCCGCAGCGCGTCGGTGTCTGTGGAAAGCCACGGTTCGAGTGTCGACACGCAAGTGCGGCCGCTGGAATCTCGGGCGACGTGCACAAGTCGTCGATCGGAGTCATCCAGCATTCGGGGGGAATGGGTCGCTGCGAAGATGGTCGCGTCGAGCCGATCCGCCACCTCGGCGAGGCCAGTGGACAGCCGATCGACAGCACGCGGATGGGCGGCGCGCTCCGGCTCATCGACGAGCAAGATCATCTCGGTATCGCCGACGGTGGAAGTCGCGAGACCCAGCGCGAAGAGCGTCCACCGGTATTGGTAGTCGCTGAGTGACGTGATGGGTACTTCCGTCAGCGAATCGCGGTCACTCGCGACCCATCGGAATGGGCTCGTTCCATCGAGCCATCTGTTCGGGTGTTCCAGCGTCAAGGAAACAACCGGCGGGTCTTCCAACAGGAGCGCAAGGACGGTGTTCACAGACTCGTTGAGCTCGGTGATGCGTTCGGCGACCTGTGGGCGAATGTCGTACATGTCGTCCACAATCGCTTCGAACAGCCCGTCCCACTCATCGGTTGGACGAATCAGGTGCCGCCTCGTTGTCTCATCCAC
>JANOEM010000075.1:0-3191 GCA_031413195.1 Actinomycetes bacterium | reverse complement strand
GAGATCGCATCCGATCCCCACGACTCGGCGGTCCAGACGCTGTCATAACCGAGCTGCTCGACCATTGCCAACGTCGCGGGGACGTCGGTCGGCATCGACCGTCCCCAGTACCCAATGTGCCAGCCGAGCTTCAGATCCTTTGTCACGTGGCGATGATCGCACACGATGAGGTAGGCATGCATCATGCGAACTCTGATGCGCTTCAACATGGTCATGCCTGGCTCCGCGGACGATGCCGCACTGCGGTCCGAGAACGGGGCGCGTCACCGCGAGATGCTCGAGATGTGCCGCTATGCCGACACCCACGGCTTCAGCGGGATCAGCCTCGAAGAGCATCACGGCGCGCCGAACGGCTGGAGTTCGTCGCCGCTCGTGATCGCCGGGCTGATCTTCGGCGCCTCGCAGAACCTCCAGATCACGATCTCGGCCTTGCTCGTCCCTCTCCACGACCCGTTGCGGATCGCCGAGGACATCGCGGTGCTCGACCTCGCCAGCGGGGGTCGTCTCGTCGTGATCGCCGGGCTCGGCTATCGACCCGAGGAGTACGCAGCGCTCGGCAAGGACTGGGCGTCGCGCGGCGCGCTGATGGACGAAGCGATCACGGTGATGCGCCAGGCGTGGACCGGCCGGCCGTTCGAGTACCGCGGCACCACCGTGCAGGTGACCCCGGCTCCGCAGAGTTCACCGCATCCGATCCTGATGCTCGGTGGCACGAGCAAGATCGCGGCCCGTCGGGCTGCCCGGTTCGGCTTGCCCTTCTTCGCGGCCGACGATGTGCCAGGTTTGCGCGAGTACTACGGCGAGCAGTGTGCAGCGAACGGAACGGGCGGCTTCTTCATGGCGCCATCGGCCGACACCGCGATGGTCCACGTTGCCGAAAATCCCGATCAAGCCTGGGCCGATCTCGGTCATCACTTCTTGCACGAGGCACAGGTCTACGCGAGTTGGCAGACACCGGACATCGCTTCGGCCGCGCACAGCCACGCAACCTCGATCGACGAACTGCGTGCCGAAGGCAAGTACCAGATCCTGACCCCGCAGCAATGCATCGATCGGTGCCGTGGCCAAGGTCCGTTCGACGCGCTCGTTCTGCACCCACTGTGCGGTGGTATGCCCGTCGAAGCCGGCTGGTCATCCATCCGCCTGGTCGCCGAAGCGGTGCTACCCGAACTCGGTTGACGCACGAGCCCGGGCTCTGACGGGTCAGGCGTCGCCGACGAAGTCGAGCGCTGTCTGCTTGGCCCAGCGATAGTCGGCCTTACCGACGGGGGTGCGTTGCACGCTGTCGACGAAAAAGACTGCACGAGGAGACTTGTAGTCCGAGAGCACCGTCTTGCAGTGAGCCTGCACCTCGGCGGCCGTCAAAGTCATTCCCTCGCGGGTCTGCACGATCGCGGTGACCTGCTCACCCCAGCGCTCGCTCGGCGTGCCGACGACAATCACGTCGAAAACCGCCGGGTTCTTCATCAGCGCGGCTTCGACCTCTTCCGGGTATATCTTCTCGCCGCCGGAGTTGATGCTGACCGAACCTCGACCGAGCAGGCTGATCGTGCCGTCATCTTCGATCCGCGCGAAGTCGCCGGGCACGACCCAACGCTTGCCGGCGAATGTGGGAAACGTCTCGGCGGTCTTGGCCGGGTCCTTGTAGTAGCCGAGCGGGATGTGGCCGGTGCGAGCCAACTTGCCGGTCACCCCGGGTGCGCACTGCTGGCCGTGCTCATCGAGCACGGTGGTGTGCTCGCCCATCGTGAAGCGTGGTGCGCTGAAGCCTTCGCCGGCATCGATCTTCGCCCCGGTCGCTCCGGTTTCTGATGCGCCGAAGCTGTCCATGATCGCGGCATCGGGGGCGGCCATCTTCAACTGTTCGCGCACCGCCGCAGAGAGCGGAGCGCCGCCGTTACCGAACGCGAACAACGCCGACAGGTCGTAGGTTCCCTCGGGCGCGGCGAGGATGGCCTCTGCCAATGGCCGGGCCATCGCGTCGCCGATCGTGTTGACGGAATTGACACCCTCGGCGACCATCAACCGCAACACCTTGTCGGCATCGAAGCCACGCTCGGTGTACAGCACCAACTTGGCGCCGACGAAGATGCCGTTGCCGAGCATCCATTGGGCGCCGCCGTGCATCATCGGGCCGATCGCCATCATCGTCATCGCGAACTGCGATGCGCGGATCTCGTCACCGAGGTCTTCCGGCTTGTCCAGCGGGCGGCTGACCCGGGCCGCGTTCATCGTTGCGAAGAACGTGTCCTCATGACGCCACATCACGCCCTTCGGCATACCGGTCGTGCCGCCGGTGTAGAGGATGTACAGGTCGTCGTTCGAGCGGCCGAGATTCGGCCTGTCCGTCGATGACGCTGCCAAGGCGGCGTCGTAGCGAGGCCCGATCTCGAGCACGTAGCGCACGTTCGGGAGGTCAGCGAGCACAGCGTCGAGCCGATCGCGGAACTGCGGCTCGACGATGACCGCGACGCAATCGGCGTTGTCGTAGAGATATCGCAGCTCGTCTTCCATGTAGCGGTAGTTGACGTTGATCGGCACCGCGCTGATCTTGAAGCAGGCGAAGAATGCCTCGACCCATTCGACACAGTTCATTGCATGGATCGCGACGTGGTCACCCTTGCCGACCCCCATCGTGACGAGGTGATTCGCAAGGCGTGAGGCGTGCTCGTCGAGCTCGCGATAGGTGCGCCGCTTGTCGCCGGCTACGACGGCGGTTCGGTCCGGTGCCGCGTCGACGATCTCCTCGAACAGATCGGCGAGGTTGAACGTGCGTGCCATCAGCTGTCAGCGCTCGCGATATCAGCGGCGGCAGCATCGCTCGGTGGGACGTATCCGTCGAGCGTGTCGGTGAACCCGTACTGATCGTGCGGGCCGATGATCATGTTCTCGTACAGTCCATACCCGGTGTGGCTGCCGAGCGAATCGGTGTACGTGAACTTCGCACCGTTGTCGACGATGCCGAACAATCGGGCCTTTCCCTCGGGTGTGTTGGTGTCGAGCTCGAAGTGCTGAACGACTGGATCGGCGCCCTGCCACATGCCATGGCGCCAGTCTGCGTCGTAGCCGTACCCGGTGCCGATGCCGATGTGGATCGGCAAGATCGGCTCGACAGTGATGTCGAGCGTCTCGCGGATCGAGCCGTCGTCGTCGAGCGCGTCCATCTGGATCCGCGCCCCGGTACTGAACCG
>JANOEM010000074.1:0-7409 GCA_031413195.1 Actinomycetes bacterium | reverse complement strand
ACGACGATCCGCTCGTCGAGTTGGCGCCTCACTTGTTCCCTGCCGTCGAACTCGACGAGCTCGAGCCGCTCGAGCCGGTCCGCATCCGTGGTCCGCTCACCGATCCCCCCTCAACCCTCAAGTCGAACAAGAAAGCAGAGGACTAAAAATGGCGTCTTTCGTCAACATCAATCGGATGGTGCTGCTCGGCACCGCTTGGACCGGGACAGCACCGGGGCCGACTGTGGTGACCCCTTCGGGGACGATCACGACTGCGTCGGACATTTCGACGTTCCTGTTGGGCGGACCGGATCCGGCGTACAACGCTGAAATGGTCGATGTGACGTCGTTCGGTTCGCTCGGCTATACGACAGTCATTCCCGGTATCACGACGGGTGACACGTTGACGTTCGATTTCAATTCGGATTGGGCGGCGGCGCAGGTCGGTTCGATCGTCCGCACGACTCTCGGCGGGGTGGCCCGTCCGGGTTCGTCCCCGATCTATGTCGACGTCAAGCCGACGAACAGTGCGCGTGGCGCTACGAATCCTTCGTTTGTGGCGGCTGTGTACATCAGCAAGTGGAATCCGTTCTCCGGTTCGGTCGGTTCGCGTGCGGCTGCGTCGTTGGAGTTGACGATCACCGGGACGTTCATCGACCTGGTCGCCTGATCGATGCCGAAGGGGATCGGTGTCGACGGTATTGCAGAGTTGCGCGCCGATCTGAAGAAGCTCGGCGACGTTGCAGCGTCGAAAGAGTTCAAGGAGGCGGGTTACAACGCTGCCGTGTCGGTGGTGATCCCACGTGCGCAAGGGCGTGCGTCGGGGTTGGGTCGGATGCAGTCGAATGCGGCTGCGACGTTGAAGCCGGTGAAGACGATCACGGGTGGCGCTGTTCGTCTCGGCGGTGGTCTCCCGTTTGCGCTCGGCGCAGAGTTCGGCGCCGCACAGAATCAGCCTCGGAACACGTCTCGTGGGACGGTGTTGGGTTGGAATCAGTTCGATCCGTGGCGTGGCTCCGGTGACGATGCGGGCTATTTCTTGTGGCCGACGATCCGTGACGATGCCGAGCAGATCGTGGAGAAGTTCGCCGAGGGCGTCGACAAGTTGACGGACCGGTTGGGGTGGTAGAGGGGGTGTCAGATGGCGAAGTCTCGTGATCTGACTATCCGGTTCCTCGGTGACGACAAAGGACTGAAGGGTGTCACGTCGTCGCTGATGACGTCGTTCGGGAATCTGCGAACCGACATCGCGAACACGGACGGGTTCGTCGGGAAGTTGAAGACGGGTGTCGGCGGGCTCGGCGACATGTTCTCGACGCAGGCGAAGAATCCTGCGGTGATGGGCGCTGCGATCGCCGGTGCAGGTGCGCTCGCCTTCAAGGCGGTCGGCGATTTCGCTGACCTCGGTTTACAGGTCGGATCTATGAAGGATTCGACCGGGCTAATGACCGACGAGGCGTCACGCTGGATCGAAGTCGCCGGAGACATGGGCATCGATGCCGGGACGCTCGAGGGTGCGATCGGGAAGATGTCGAAGGTCGCGCAGAACACGCCGAAGCATTTCAAGAACCTCGGGATCGAGATCGGTCACACCAATACCGGTGCGATCGACATGAATGCGACGTTCCTCAATGCGATCGACCGGTTGAACAAGATCGAAGATCCGATCAAGAAGAACACGGAAGCGGCCAAGATATTCGGCAAGGGTTGGACCGACATGTCCGAACTGGTCGGGGCCGGTTCCGACACGTTGAGGACGAAGCTGGCCGACGTCGCCGACGTCAAGGTGTTGTCTCCCGAGGATGTGCAACAGGCACGCGATTTTCGTGATGCGATGGACGGGTTGAAGGATGCCGGCGAGGAAATGGCGTTGACCTTCGGGAAACGTCTACTCCCGGTGGTGGTCGACGTGGTTGAGAATCTTGTCAAGTACAAGACTCTGCTCCTCGGGCCGGACAACACGGATATGTGGACCGTGACTCCCGAGATGGAGTCGTTCGTCAAACTGTTGCAAGATGCGGGCCTGTGGACCGATGATTTACAGAAGAAGTTGATCGACAACAACCTGACGGTCGCAGAGATGAAGACGATCATGACGGACGCCGGTTTGTCGACGGGCGAGTTCACAAAGTCGGTCCATCATGCGGGCGAGGCAGCCCGGATCGGTGCCGATCATTCGGATGATCTGAACACGGCGGTACATGGAGCTGGCGAGGCGGCACGCGATTCAGTCGCAGCGTTCGAGGCGGCCGAGACGGCAACGAAGGAGATGGACGCGGCGTATGAGACGTTGCGCGGCCATCTCGACGATCGCGAAGCATGGCGGAACGCTGTCGATGCGATGTTCGCATACGGGGCCGAAGTGGATCATTCGGAGGAGTCAACTGACGCTCTCATCACGAAGCTCTCCGAGTTCGTGGCTGCGACGGACACGATCCCAGAGTCGGTGAAGACTGCGATCTTCGCCGACTTGGATCAGGGGAGTATTGAACTGGCAGAGGCGAAGATCCTTGCCTTGAAGCGGATGGCTGAGGCCCCGGTCTGGTTCGACGTCAACGTGAAGTCATCGAGCGGCGCAGGCCCGAAGAAGGCGACGGCGCACGGCACCTCGAACGCCACGCCAGGTGCGACCCTGGTCGGCGAGTTCGGCCCGGAGATCGTCAACTTGAATCGTGGCGACACGGTGACAACCAACTCGGCCGCACGCGCCCTCAACGGTGGCGGCACCGGCACCGTCGTGATCAACACAGGGGCCGATCCGCAACAGGTCATCGACATCATCAAACGGTACCTCCGTCGTGGCGGCACCTTGTGACAGTCCCGACAACAGTGGTGACGATCGATCTTGGCTCATCGGTCGATGTCGCCGGCTACATGAACAGCGTGAACATTCGGCGGGGCCGTTCGTCGCCGGCGTTCGGAGAGTTCGAAATCGGCACATGCAGCATCCAGTTGAACAACGAGTCTCGTCGTTTCGATCCGTTGTATTCGGCTGGACCGTATTTCGGTGAGCTGGTCCCGGGCCGTGATGTGACGGTCGTGTCCGGTGGGGTGACGATTTTCGCTGGTGTTGTGGCCGACTGGAATTTGGACTATGACGTGTCGGGCAGGTCGGTTGCGGTCTGTCAGGTGGAGGATGCGCTCGGCCGTTTGGGTCGCTCCGAGTTCGATGAGTGGACGTCAACAGCAGGGCAGCAGCCGGGTGCACGGATTACGGATGCGTTGGCCCGTCCGGAGGTCGATTACGGTGGGACGGTCACGGTCGACCCAGGGTTGAACTATCTGCAACCGGACCTGGTCACGTGGGGCAGCAACGTTGTCAACTATTGCCAGTTGGTGGCACGCACCGATTTCGGATCGTTTTTCGTGGACCGTTCGGGTGCTGTCCGGTTCTTCGACCGGCAGCATTACATCGGTGCGACGGCGGCGGTCACGTTCGGTTCTGGGTCGTATCCGTTTGAGCAGATCGGTGTGTCGTACGGTTCCGAGTTGCTGTACAACCGGGTGCAGGTCGACAGGGTTAACGGTGATGTGCAGGCGGTGACGGATGCGACGTCGGCTACCGCCTATGGGGTCAGGTCGCTCACCTACACGGAACTGTTGCTCGAGGATGATGTGTCGGCGCTCGACCTGGCGAACCAGTTGCTTGCCGTGTACAAAGATCCGTTGTACAGGGTGGAGTCGGTGCGGATCAACGCCGGGGTTGTGCCGGCTGGTGCGAATCAGACTGCTTTGCTCGGTGTCGATATCGGGTCGGTGGTCGATGTGGGGTGGACACCGAACGGTGTCGGTTCTGCGATCGCGAGGACGTGTGTGGCGGAGGGTGTGCAGCATTCGATTAGCCCGGTCACGCATCATGTGACGTTCACGTTGAATGATTCGTCGATCTTTCAGCTCGGCAACTTTTGGACTGTCGCGGATGCGACGTTCGGTGTGATCAATGGTGGTACCGGTGTGTTCAACTATCCGGTGAGTTTCTGAGGGGGATGTATGGCGTTCACGACGTTCGCGGCTGGCGATAATCCGACGGCGACACAGATCAATGCGAACTGGACGTCGGATGTGCAGACGTTCACCGGGTCTGGGACGTGGACGAAACCGACCGGGACTATCGCGACGTCGATGGTGTACGGGGTGCTCATCGCCGGCGGCGGCGGCGGCGGGGCCGGTCCTCGCCGGTCCGCTGGGACACAGTCCTACGGTGGGAGCGGCGGCGGCGCTGGTGAACGTGTCGTGTTCTCAATGTTGGCGTCAGTGTTCTCAGCGACAGAATCGGTGTCTGTCGGCGCAGGCGGTGTCGGCGGCGCGGCGATCACGTCGAACGACACGAACGGCGGGGCAGGCGCGGCAGGCGGCGATTCAGAGTTCGGAACGAAAGTCATCGCCTTGGGTGGATTGAACGGGGTAGGTGGCACAACCACATCGCCGACTGAGGACACAGTCAACGGTTACGGGATGAGCGGCGCAGGGTCCGGGTCCGGCGGTCGCGGCGGCGACGGGTCCGGAAACCCGACGGCAGGAAAATGGGGTAAGGAGTTCGGCGGCGGCGGCGGCGGCGGCGAAGGGATCGACCCTGCCCCGGCTGCCTTCTCTGGCGCTGCGGGCGGATCAACAAACGTCGCTGCCGGTGGCGGCAGCGGAGCGGCCGGCGGTTCAGTGACCGCATCCACAGGGATGTGCGGCGGTGGTGGCGGTGGCGGTGCCAACTCGGGCACCGCCGGCGGGGCAGGCGGCAGTCACGGCGGTGGCGGCGGCGGCGGCGGCGCATCGTTGAACGGCTCCAACAGCGGTGCAGGTGGTACCGGCGGTGTCGGCTGGGTTCAGATCATCACAGTCCGATGACAAGGGGGACGATCATGGTTCGAGGTTTCAAGATCGCAGCATCGGTCACGATCTTCGTCGTCGGCGTCATCGCCGGATGGGTGACGTCATGACGTCGACGATGCACACCAAGGAAGAATGGGCGACGCTCGCGCAGCCCGTCACAGGACCGGCATCTGATCTCAGCAAGATCGACCAGATTGTGTGTCACTATCCGGGCGTGCCTGACGGCGCTCTGAATCTGCACAATCCGGTCAGCGTGTTGCGAGCGACACACAACTTCTACCTGAACAAGAAGCCGCCCTATTCGATCGGCTACAACTTTGCGACGTTCCCTGGTGGACGTTGGGAGTTGCGCGGTTTCGGGATCAAGAACGCTGCGAACAAAGGTCACAACGATCACACCATCAGCATCAACGTGATGGTCAACGGCGGCGACGCAGCGACCCCGGATCAGGTTCAGTACACACGCGACATGGTCGCCCACATCTGGGCCAAGCTCGGACGACAGATACCGTTGATCGGTCACGGCTCACTCTCGGGCGCAGCAACGGCTTGCCCTGGCGCCGGTATCCGTGCCCAGCTCGCCGCCGGACTGTTTCTGCCGACGACAGCACCGACCCCGCCACCGACCCCGCCACAACTCCCGGAGGAACCACCGATGCGACTGTATCGAAAGTCGAACAAGCTGGCCGTCTGGCTCGCGGACGGGACGACACGTCAACATGTCCCGAACGAGATTGCGTTGAAGATCCTCGAAGCACCGCTACCGGACGGGTACGGCAAGACGATCCTGCTCGACCCTGCCGCCGATCTGGACACCCTCGGCCGCCAGGTTCTGTCGTTCACCGGCGACATCTGATGAATCATGAACTGTGGGTGTTCCTCGGTGTCGTCGCGGCGACGACTGTCCCAGCGTGGCTCAACTATTTGAACGGTCGCAAGAACCGGCATGACGTCATCGCGATCAACCGGGCAGTGAACCATTCGCCCGAAGGGTCACCAACGTTGGTGGAGCGTGTCGGATGTATCGAGCGTGAGACGGCGGCGCATCGTCTGTGGGAGAAACAGGCGTTTACGACGATCGCGGCGCAGGTCGGTTGCACGCTGGCCCCGTATCCGGAACTACCGAATCGTGAAGGGGAATCATGAAATCTTTAACTGTCGTCGGTGTTGTCCATCGGATTCGGTGGGGTGACCTGCCAGAACCTGCCGGAAGGCGAACGTTCATGTCCACGAATCTGTCCAAGGAGACGTCATGACCAAGATCCTCGCCTATCTCGCCGAACGGAAGAAGGCGGTTGCCGCGTTCCTTGCCCCGCTCGTCGTTGCCGCTGTCGCCCACTGGGGTTTCGACATCGACATCCCGACTGCGACTCTCGCGATCACGTCACTCATCACGCTGCTCGCAGTGCACGAGGCACCGAACACGGTCACAGAATGAGGCCCGTCCTGCTCGAGCCGCCGCTGCAACGGTGGGGGTGCCCATCGTGTGGTGCGCTCCACGAAACTCGTGAGTTGCGTCCGCACACACCGATGCACACCTGTCCACAACTGGCAGGCCTGTCGGCCCCGTTCGTGCCGTACAACGGCGCCGAGCTCGCAGCGGCAGCGGCGCATCATGTCGTTGTCGAACGCGAAGATTACGTCGGCACAGAGTTGGTGACGGTCAACGGGTACGGCCGCCCGATCCAAGCAGTGAACACGGTGCGGGCCGACGGGTCAAACGATTGTCATGCGTTCGCAGCGTGTGCAACAACCAGAAGGGATTGATATGTCAGAACCAGTAGGTACGACGGCGCTCGTTGTCGAGAACCCCCACCACGATGAGATCACGCGGGCATGGTCGACGATCGACGCCCGAAAGGTGGACCTGTCCATCGCCGCCGAGGCGAGGGTCAAGTTGGCGGGCAAGGTGCAGAAGCAGCTCGACTTCCATAAGGGTGCGATCGAAGCGCAGAAGGTGCACGCTGTGACGGTCGCCGGGTTGGAATCCGATCTGGCCGAGGCGCAGAAGGTTCTCGCCAAGTTGGAGAAGGCCGACCCGGATCTCGCTGCGGCGTGTCGTGGCCGGCGGGAAGCGGCAATCGCCCGTCGCCGTGACGAACTCGTCAAGGAACTCGACGCATTGAAAGGCGATATCTGATGGCTTGGACGAACAGCAAGATCTTCTCGGCGTACGTGACGGACGTGTTGAACAACACGACGGCGATGGACGCGAACGCGGACACGATCAAGGTCGCCTTGTATGGGACGACGCCGACACCGGATCAGACGGTCGCGTCGGCGAACAGCGCCTATGCGGTCGCACAGTGGGTGGTCGGTTCGGAGTTGACGTCGACCGGTTGGACTGCCGGCGGGCTCGCTCTGGCGTCGGTCACGTCGACTTTCTCATCGAACGTGTACACATTCGATGCCGCTGACCGGGCGGGTGGTGCGACGGACACGATTACCGCATGCTTCGGTGTGCTCGTGTATGACGACACGATCGCTGCACCGGTAGCCGATCAAGGCAACCGATCCTGAAGGTGACGCTTGCGCCATCGACGGTAGTCAGCTGTACCTGCGACGCGCTTAATCCAACGTCATCAAACAGCAATACGTCAACA
>JANOEM010000073.1:0-18174 GCA_031413195.1 Actinomycetes bacterium | reverse complement strand
CTCCGACGTATTCGCCAAAACGGGTGATGTTGCTCGAGTCCATCTCGCCGAGCAGGACGACGCCGAATGGAGCGACCTCTTCCCGCCAACGGCGGTAGATGCCGATGGTCTCCTCGCGGTGCAGGTCGTGGAAGTGGTCGAAAGATTCGAAGACATCGAGGGGATGCATGCCTTGGGTGACGGGGCGCAGCTGGAGGTTGCTGGTCAACAGCGGATCCTTGGCAAGGCCGTGGGCGACGTCGATCCGAAAACCGTCTATCCCTCGTCGGCACCAGAAGCGCAGGATCGCGAGGAACTCGTCCATCACCAGCGGGTTCGACCAATCCAGATCGGGCTGTTCGGGAAGGAACAGGTGGCAGTAGTAGTCGCCGCTGCCCGCCGGGTCCGGGCTCCAGGCCGGGCCTCCGAAATGACTGACCCAGTTGTTCGGAGGACCACCGTCGGGCGCTGGTGGGCGGAACAGGTAGTACTTCCGGTATGGACTGTGCAGATCGGCTGCCGCAGAACGGAACCATGGATGCTCGCTCGACGTGTGGTTGGGCACGATGTCGACGAACACTCGCAGGCCGCGTTCGTGAGCGGCGGTGATCAGCGTGTCGAAGTCGCTGAGGGTGCCGAACTGGGGATCGACGTCGATGTAGTTCGCGACGTCGTAGCCATGGTCCTTGCCGGGGCTGGGGTAACACGGTGTGATCCAAATCACGTCGATGCCGAGTGCGGCGAGATAATCCAACTTGGCGGTGATCCCGGCCAGATCGCCGACACCATCACCGTTGGTGTCGAGGAAGCTGCGGATGTAGATCTCATAACCCACGGCACCTCGCCACCAATCGGGGCCGGTCGGGCGCGAGATGGGGCGGGCTGTCGTGTTCATCGCCGTGTTCATCGCATGGCAGGCTACGGGAGACGCAGCCGCTGCTGTGGCTTACGGCAACTGGTGGATCACGAACGGCAACACCTGGGTTGCTCCTGCCTCGCACAACAGCGAGGCAGCGACGGTCGCGGTCCAGCCAGTGCGATAGGTGTCATCGATCAACAAAACCGGCCCGTCGGCAAGGCGGATCCCTTCGACGAGGTGGAGCGAACCGAGCAACGACGACACCCGTGCGTTTGACGCGGTATCGGTGGGTGGTGGGGCCCCGACGATTTGCAATGCGTCGATCAGGGGCAGTTTGCCGATCGCGGCGATGTGCCCAGCCGCTGATCGAACGAGTCGATTGCGACGGCGCGAAGGCATCGCCACGATTGCGACCGGGCGTTGCCACGAACGCGACCAACGGCGCAGGACATCGACCAATGCAGCTGCTATCTCGGGGGTGACCTCGGCGTCACCCTGCCCCATCGAGGCCAGGGCATCGGCCCATGCGGCGTCGTCGGCGAAGGCCAATGCCCGGCCGTCACCGATTCCTGTGATGCGCCCCTTGCGAGTCGGGCGTCCGGCTGCGAGCGCGGTCGCCAAGCCGGAAGGCCACAGCTTGCGCGGTTCGATCACGACGTCGGCCGACCGTAGGAACTCGCGTGTCGATGCAACTCGGGTAGCGGTGGGATGTGCGCCCGGCATCGGCAACTGACCGGTGCACACCGAGCACCGCCCGCACGGAGATGGGTCCGGGTCGTCCAAAGCCTGCTGAAGAAACTGCATCAGGCAACCCTGGCCGGCGGCGAACCGGCGCATCAGATCGGCTTCTGCGGCGCGAACCTTCTTCAGTTCGTTCCACTTTTGGGTGTCGTAGACCCAGGCAACGCCGGTGGTGGACCAGCCATCGGCGTCGCGGACCACGGCGTCGTCGACCGCCAAGATCTTCAACAACGCCTCGATCCGTCCGCGGCGCAGGGTCGTTGCGGACTCGAGCGCCTGGACCGACCGCGCCCCACCATCGAGCGCCTTGATGAGGGTGTCGACCTGGTCGGGATCGGGGATTCCGGCAGTCGCGAAGTAGTCCCACAATCGTTCGTCGTTCGGCGATGGCAACAATACCGCGACGGCGTCGTCGAGGGCCCCCCCCGCCCGCCCGAACAGCTGGTAGTAGGCGACGGGAGACGACGGCGAGCCGAGGTGGATGCAGAACGCAAGGTCGGGTTTGTCGTAACCCATGCCGAGCGCCGATGTCGCGACCAGCGCCTTGATCTTGTTGTGACGGAGTCGGTCTTCGAGCGCCTCTCGTTCGGCCGGCTCGTTCTTCGACGAGTACGCCGCGACATCAAAACCCTGGTCGATCAGCAATGCCGAAACGCGCTCGGTCTCGGCCACCGTGAGCACGTAGATGATCCCGGAACCCGCGATCGTCGACAACGCGTCTGCGACCCAGGCGTACCGCTCGATCGGGCCGAGCCCAGGCACGACCGCAAGCTGCAACGACGCCCGTGCGAGCGAACCGCGCAACGTGAGCGTGTCGGGACCGAGCTGCGCCGCAACATCGATCGTGACCCGCTCGTTTGCCGTTGCTGTGGTGGCGAGCACGGGGGTGCCGGGTGCCAACGCGACGAGGGTGCGCGTGAGGCGTTGATAGTCGGGCCGGAAGTCGAAACCCCAGTCCGATACGCAGTGCGCCTCGTCGATCACGAGCAGCCCGCATGCCGCAAGCAACGTCGGGAGTTGCGATGCGAAGCGAGGGTTGGCCAGCCGTTCTGGCGAGATCAACAACACGTCGATCACCCCGGTGCGCACGTTGTCCATCACGGTCGACCAGTCGTCGACGTTGGTGGAGTTGACGGTCGCGGCGCGCAGTCCCGCCCGCTCTGCCGCCGCGATCTGATCACGCATCAACGCGAGTAGAGGCGACACCACCAACGTGCAGCCGGCGCCGCCGGCGCGCAAGGCACGTGTTGCCGCCCAGTACACGGCCGATTTTCCCCAGCCCGTCGCTTGCACCACGAGCACCCGGGATCGGTCGTCGACCAGCGCCCGAACCGCTGTGCGTTGGTCGTCTCGCGGCACCGCCCCAACGCCTGCCATCGCGACGATGGTTCGTTCGAGGTGCAGATCGGCGTCGGACATGTCATCAGTGTGCCCCAGGGGTGTCACGCCCCGAACTGAATGCCTCAATCGCACGTTTTCGTTCGATCGAGACATTCACTTCGCAGCGGCGGGTGCGCAAGCTGAGGCCCGGAGGCTTTTGCGCGCGCCCGACGTGCTTGAAAGCCTCGGATGTGGTTGAAAGCCTCGGATGTGGTTGAAATCAATGGTCGGGGTGACAAGATTCGAACTTGCGACCTCCACGTCCCGAACGTGGCGCGCTACCAAGCTGCGCTACACCCCGATAGGTGCCCGACGATGTTATCCGGCCGGAACGACGTCTTCCTCAGCCGATTCGGCCGTGATCTCGGCCTCGACTTCAGTGACGGTGTCGACTTCGAGCGGCTCATCTGTCGGCTCTGCCGGTGGGTTCAGGATCGCGTCCACCGAACGCTGGATCTTTAACGCGTCGAGTGGCTTGACCAGCCAGCCGTCGGCACCGCTGCGGCGAGCCAGGAACACGTCAGCGTCACGATCCAGCAGGATCAGCACCGGGATGTAGGGGATGACGCCGGCGCTCTCGTCGAGCCGGAGGTTCATCGTGACGGCGATCCCGCCCATCGAACCGCTCTGCAGATCGAGGATCGCAAGGTCTGGCGTACGGGCGGACACGACATCTGCGACGTCGCGTCCGTTGCGACACACGGTGAAGCTGGTCTGGGGGCCACTCAGTGCGGCGACGATGTCGTCGACCACCCATTGGGCGTCGGTTGCAAGCAGGACGTGCACGAGTTCCGAGCGTACCTCGTCAGGTGCTGAACAGGTAGCCCGCGATGTCGCGGAGCCCGGACAGGCTGTGCACATCCTCGCGCAGCAGTGGTACCCGATGAATGGTCCGGGCATCGGTCGCTTCGAGCAGCGGCGCGACGACCCGCTCTTCGGCATCGGCCAGAGCGTGCAACTCGCCGAGGTTCTGCCACATGGCACTCAGCTTCGGGTCGATCTCGCAAAGCTCGGCGGCCGCGGCGAGCGCGTCGTGCGACGTTGCGTCTCCGAACCGTGGCTGGAGCCGGTTGATCACCACGGCCGCGACCGGTATCTCTGATTCGGCGAGCCGGTCGGCGAAGTAGCGGGCCTCGACCACCGTGTCGTGGCGGGGTGATGCGACCAGCACGTAGCTGGTGACCGACGCGCGCAGCAGCGCTGCGACGGAATCAGCGCGGTCACGAAAGCCGGTCTCCATTCCTTCGAAGGCTTGGAAGAACGCGATTGCATCAGCCAGAACGTCGCCACCGATCACCTTGCCGATGGTGCGCAACACCGGCTGGGCAGCGATGTTCAAAACCCGCAGGCCGCCGCGGGCCGGAAGCATCATCAGCCGGAACAGGCGATGGTTGATGAACCGGGTCAGCGTGGCCGGCGCGTCGAGGAAATCAAGCGCGTTGCGGGTGGGCGGCGTGTCGACGACCACGAGATCGAACCGCGGATCTCGGTGCAGTTGGTACAGCTTCTCGGCAGCCATGTACTCCTGCGTGCCCGACAGGGCCCCTGCAATGTTGCGGTAGAACGGGTTGACCAGGATCCGCTCGGCTCGCTCCGGCGACGCAGCGTGCTGGATCACCAATTCGTTGAAGGTGGTGGCGGGGTCGAGCATCATTGCCCACAGTTGGCCGTCGGCGAGCGGCGCAGGATCGAGTGCCACTTCGGCCGGTTCGTTGCTGAGGCCACCCTCCAACCCCAACGCATCGGCCAGTCTTCTCGCTGGGTCGATGGTGACTACCACCACCCGACGCCCTCTTGCGGCCGCGTGAACGGCGATCGCCGCTGCCGTCGTCGTCTTACCGACGCCACCGGAGCCGCAGCTGATGATGATCTCGGCATCGCGGATCAACTGATCGAGCGCAGTCATCCGACCAACCTGTCGATCTGTTCGAGCAGCGAAGCGGTCAACGCCGGAAGGTCAGCGGCGGAAATCCCGGCGACAGGCAGTTGGGGCAGAACCATTTGGGTCAGCGCCAGATCGCGGGACAGGCGGTTCAGCTCAGCGCGTTGAGCGTGCAGGCGATGGTTACGGAACAAAGCCGCTTCGATCAACGGCTCGGGCGCAGACGTGATCTCGATCGGCTCACCTGGGTCGAGCCCGTTGATGATCACCGGCCCCAACTGCACGCCGACCTTCTCCTCGACCGAGTAGGCCGTCTCGATCAGCTCGTTGATCGGAGTGGTCTCGGGGAGTGCGACCAGGATCACCTGACACCGTGCCGCGTCGGCGAACATGTCCAGCACGTCTTGGGCCTGGGTCCGAATTGGACCACTCCGAACTGTGTCCATCAGCCCACGAGCGGCAAGAAGGAACGTGACCGCGTGACCGGCAGCCGGGCCGTCGACCACGATCAGGTCGTATTCGCCGACCTGCTCGAGTTGCTTCAGCTTGCCGAGTACGACGATGTCGTCGATACCGGGTGCTGCCGTTGCGACGACATCGATGATGCCGCTGGTCGCGAGCCGCTTCGAAACCCGTTTCAAGCCGTGCGAATCGAGATAGTCGGCCAGCGCTTCGGGTGCCGTGATGGTCATCACCTCGACCCCCGAATCGGTCAGCAGTTCGGCGAGCGCGAGCTTGCCCTCGAGTTCGACGGCGAGCACGCGAAGTCCGGCATCGGCTGCCGCGCGGGCCATTACTGCGGTTACCGTTGTCTTTCCGACGCCCCCCTTGCCGGCCACGATGGCCAACCGGGACGCGCCAAAGAACTGCAATGAATCCACACGCCCTCCGGAGGCTCTCCTTGCGCAGACTAGCGATCATCCTGTTGGCAGCGGCGGCCGGAGTCGGACTTGCTTCGTCGCAGGCCGGCGCGTCTGCGCATCCGACCACCGATCCAGGGGGTGCCGTCGCACCGGATTCGAGCGACGTGACCGACCTTGCCCCGGTCGATGTGGTGCAGGTCAGCGGACTGATCGACGAGATCTTGATCGACTCCATTTCGCTCGCGATCCGCGAGGCGACGGCGAATGGATCGCAGGCGCTGATCCTGCAGGTCAACTCCGACGCATCTGCCGTCGACCGCGATCGGATGTCCGACTTGATCGAGATGCTGCGCGACTCACCGGTGCCGATCGGGATCTGGGTCGGTCCATCGGGGGCCAATCTCACGGGGCTCGGCACCCAGATGATGGCGGCCGCCGACGCAACTGGAATGGCGCCCGGCTCGCACATCGGCATCTATGGCACCCCACTCGATGTCGACGGCGTGACCATCGATTTCGGCACGGCGACAGATCGGATGCGGTCCGAAGCGATCGGGTTTCAGGACGCCCGCACTTCTGGTGCCCTGAAGTTGCAGATCACCGACGAAGGTGTTGCTTCGATCAAGAACATGGTGCTTGCAATGGATGGTCTCGAGGCCAGAGGGAGCACTCTGGACACCATCAGTGAGTCGCTCACCGACGACGGAGGAATCCAGAACAACGCGACGCTCGTGAGGTTCTTCAAACTCGGCCTCGTCAACCAACTCCTTCACACGGCCAGCAGCCCGGCCGTTGCCTACCTGTTGTTGATCATCGGGCTGGCCCTGCTGATCTTCGAGTTCTACACGGCCGGCGTCGGTGTCGCCGGGGTTGTCGGCGCGCTGTGCTTGCTGTTGGCGTGTTATGGATTGGCCGCCTTGCCCGTTCGCGGCTGGGCCGTCGCACTGATCCTGTTGTCGATGTTCGCATTCGCGATCGATGTGCAGGTCGGCATCCCCCGATTCTGGACCGGGGTCGGCGTGGTGTTGTTCATTTTCGGCTCGTGGTTCCTTTTCGACGAAGTTCTGGGCACCGATCTCCGCCCGTCATGGATCACGCTGGCGGCCGGCATCGGCGGGATCATGCTCACGTTCATCGTCGGGATGCCGTCGATGGTGCGCACCCGATTCGCGACGCCAACGGTCGGTCGCGAGTGGATGATCGGCGAGATGGGCACAGCGATTGCCGACATTGGTCCAGAGGGTCTGGCCGAGGTCTCGGGTGGTCGCTGGCGAGCCCGTACCAACCGGGCCACGCCGATCAAGGCCGGTGAGGTGCTCCGAGTCGTGGCAATCGACGGTGTCACGCTCGAGGTCGAACCGGAAGAGGGTGGCGCGAAGGACTACCGCGAGATGCGCCATTCCAAGGAAACGGAAGCGCACGACGCCGAAGTTCCTGTCGAGGCCTCGGTCGAAGCAACCACTCAGGGGTAGGTCGCGGTCACGATCCAGACGTTGCCGTCGAAGACCACAGCGCCGTCGACCATGTGCTCCGCGAGGGCGTCGCGGACAGCAGCCGTTGCCCGTTCGAACGTCGCGTCGTCGACCTGTTGGCGAAGGATTTGACCGATGGCGGTGCCCATCGTCTGGCGGAGCGCCGGATCGACCCCGAGCCCTCCACCCATCGTCACGTGGGCGCCGAACGGTTCGACATCTACGTTGTTCCAGCCGGCCGTGTCGAGCAGGGTGCGGATCCGGTGCGGGTCCTGGAACGCGAATGGGCCCGGCGCGTCAGCGGGCGGGAAAACAGGATTCGGGGTGAACCTGCGCATGATCGCGGCCGGAACCGATATCCAGGCGTTCACGTCCTGGTGTTGCCAACAGGCGAAGGCCATCCGTGCTCCAGGTCGGACGTGGGCTGCGACGTTGGCGAACGCGGCCACGGGATCCGAGAAGAACATCACGCCGAACCGGGAGAAAACCGCGTCGAACGGCGGGCCGCCTTGCGCCAGGGAATCGGTTTGGATATCGAGGACGGCAAACGCGAGGTGATCGATACCCGTGCTCCGGACGCGAGCCGCATCGATCATTGACTGCGAGATGTCGCATCCAAGGACACTGCCTGTCGGTCCGACTGCCTCGGCGAGCGCGAGGGTGGTCGATCCGGTTCCACATCCGATGTCGAGCACCCGCTCGCCGGCGCGGAGTTGCAAGGCGTCCAGGGCCTTGGAGCCGAAAGCTGCCAACATCAGATCGAACTGTTGTTGCTGCTCGACCCAGTGTGGACCACCGACCCCGTTCCAGTATTCGGCTTGTTGGGCGTTCTCACGGTTTGACATCCGTGAAGTATCGCGAAGGATCAGCGGACGCGGAGCACTTCGCCCGTGATCCCGCGGTTACCCTGGCCCGATGGCCAAGGATTTCGCCGTACGTCAGTATCGGAATGCACCGGTGACCGGGGGCAAGGTCGCGATGGGTTCGAATCGCACGTGATCGCGAGCGCCCCGGCACCCGCCGGCCGCCAGATAGCCGTCCAGAAACGAACGTTCGTTCAGGATCGTCCCGCCGCATACAGCGTGGCCGGAGTCGGAATGCCGGTGGTGTTGTTGCATGGTTGGGGCCTCGCCGACCACACCTACCGTGATGTGATTTCGTCGATCGCTTCTCACGGATGCCGGGTGATCGCTCCGGCCCTGCCCGGTTTCGGCGGCACCCACGATCTTCCCAAGTACGACTTCTCGATTGCCGGATACGGGCGCTGGGTTGCTGATTTCCTCGTCGCTGTGCATGTCGACGAGCCAGCCGTCGTGGTGGGTCACAGCTTCGGTGGCGGGGTCTCGATCCGCCTCGCCCACGATCATCGCACGTTGGTTCGGTCGATGGTGCTCGTCAACTCGATCGGTGGGTCCGCCTGGCGACGTGGTTCGGTGGTTCGCTCGATCGCAGAGCGTCCGCTGTGGGACTGGGGTCTGCACTTCCCCAGCGACGTCTGGCCGATTCGCCAGGCAACTCGTGTGCTTCCGGTTTTGGTCGAGGACTTCATTCCCAACCTGCTCCGCAATCCTCGCGCGATCGCGAAGGTGTCCAACCTCGCCCGCCGAGCGGACCTGCGCAGCGAACTGGAAGATCTTCGTCGCGACGGTCTCCCGATCACCATTCTGTGGGGGTCGCGTGATGGCATCATCCCTCGCGAGTCCTTCGAGGCCCTGTGTGTCGCGGCTGGGGTGCAGGGCACTGTGGTCGACGGGTCGCATTCGTGGTTGCTCGCCGACCCCGATCAGTTCGGCGAGGTGATCACCAACGATGTCCACGTCGCGAAGTTGGCCAGGGAGTTGGAGCGGCAAGCGCCCTCCAACAAGCGGCGGGGATTGCGTCGATTGTCGTCGCTGTTGCCGGCATCGGACGCGACACACTCGACGGTGGACCAATCAACCGTTGATCAATCAACCGTTGATCAATCGGGCACCGGCGATACGTAGATCGTCGCGACGCCGGGTGATGCCGCGGGCATCGAGCTCGGCGGCGAGTGGCAACGCGTGCTTGCGTGTCGAGCCCGTCGCGTCGCGGAACTGAGCCACTGTGAATCCGCCCGGATCGTCGACGAGAAGTGCGGCTGCGACACGCGCTGCCGCTTCGATGGCCTCGATGTGGAAGCAGACGCCGTCGCGCTCGACCACCAGTCCGCGACGAACGAGTTGACGGAGCTCGGCCCTGTCGACGCCTGTTGGATCCGGTGGTGTGAACGAGCCCGCGAACAGGGCAGCCACGTAAGGGTGATCAGCGAGCGGATCGACGATCTCGGCCGGTCGGGCAACCCCGTTCACGACGGAGACATCGGCGATCGTTGCCAGGACCGCACGTTCGCGATCGTCGAGCCCGGCGATGTCCAGACCCAATCCACCCGCAGCATCGACACGCGCCCGGACCGCGACGGTCAACTCGGCGAGCGCTTCCGTCGTCACGAGCCAATGTCCGATCGTGGCGTCTCGCTCTTGGCCGGTGAGCAGCGAGAAATCGGTGGTGGTGACCCATCCGCGCTCGCGGAGCAGGCGGTCCGTGTCGTGGTCGGGATGCGCCTTCGATGCCGCGAGCACGGGATGAATGTCGAGGACCTCGCCGCCCCCGACGGTCTCGCTTCGGCCTGATTCGCGCAGGATGAATCGGTCGCCGGGTAGCAGTGGAAGCGGCTCGGGCAGGAACAAACGCACAAGCCCGGAAGTACCGGGCTGGATCGCATCTGTGCCGAGCACCCTCATCCGGACGCTGAACTCACCGCTGCCGATGTATGCCACGAAGGCGCCGCGGCGTGACACCTCATGGTCGAGCCGTTCGAGTACTTGCAGTTGCGCGTCGAAGCGATCCGTCGGCCACCAAAGATCGCTGGTTACGACCGCGTTGCCGCGCTGCACGTCGGCGTGCTCGATCCCGGACAGGTTGAGCGCGACCCGGTTCCCGGGAACGACCGTGCCGACATTCTCGCCATGGCTCTGGATGCTCCGAACTCTGATGTCGTGACGGCGGTTCCCGATGCGGACGTGGTCGTCGGCGCGCAACGTGCCGCCGGTGAGCGTGCCGGTCACCACGGTTCCGCTGCCCCGTGCCGCGAACACCCGGTCGACCCACAGCCTCGGTCGACCTCGATCAAGCGCTGCGGGCGTCTCGGCGACCAGCACGTCGAGAGCAGCACGCAGTTCCTCGATGCCTGCGCCGATTGTCGCCGCCACCGGCACGATGGCAGCATCGGCGAGGAACGTTCCCGCAACGTGATCAAGGACCTCGAGGATCGCAATGTCGCGCCACTCGTCGTCGACGAGATCCACCTTGGTCAAGGCGATCAGGCCGTGGCGCACGCCGAGGAGCTCGAGGATCCGCAGGTGTTCCTCGCTCTGGGGCTTCCAACCCTCGGTTGCCGCAACGACGAACACGCACGCATCGATTCCTCCCACTCCGGCCAGCATGTTGCGCAGGAATCTCACGTGCCCCGGCACATCGATGAAGCTGACGCCGGCTCCTGACGGCAACACTGCGTGGGCGAATCCGAGGTCGATGGTCAGGCCACGGCGCTTCTCCTCCTCGAACCGATCCGGGTCGGTCCCGGTGAGCGCGAGGACGAGCGAGCTCTTGCCATGGTCCACGTGACCGGCGGTCGCAATGACTCGCATCAGTCCGGAGTCGGTCGCGCGTCGGGAGCAGCCAAACCCGTCCTGCCGGTGATCGCGGTCAGGGCCGCGATGATCTCGGCATCGTCGTGCGGGTCGACGCTGCGCAGGTCAAGGAAGGTCCGGCCATCTCGAACACGAGCGATGATCGGCAGCGTTCGATTGCGCAACTCGCCGAGGTGATCGCCGTCGATTGCGATCCCAAACGACTCGATCGTTGCCCCCGGGGCTGAACCGGCGCCCGGCAGCGACAGCATTGGCTCGGCCGTCCCAATCCCCGCAATCGCAGACACGCGCACGGCACGTTCGCGAAGCTGAGCCGTCGGGACCGAAGCCATCCGCCAGAACGGAACCGAGTCGGCGGCAGTGCGATCGAGGTAGGACATCGCTGTCGCCTGCAACGCCGAGAGCACCAGGCCACCGGGCCGGAGCGCACGAGCAAGAGGATGCCGAGCGCAGCGTTGAACGAGATCGCGCCGGCCGGCAATGATGCCTGCCTGCGGACCCCCGAGAAGCTTGTCCCCGCTGAAGGTGACCAGTGCTGCACCGGCCTCCAGGCTCTGTCGCGCCGCCGGTTCACCGCTCAACCATGCCGGTGGGGGACCGCCGAGCCATGGGCAGTTGGCATCGATCAGGCCACTGCCGATGTCCGCAACGGCCGGGACCGCGAGGGTTGCGAGTTCGGCGATCGAGGTCTCCTCGACGAAACCTTCGACTCGGAAGTTGGACGGGTGGACCTTCATCGTCAGCGCGATGTCGTTACCCGGGCGGGCGATTGCCTTGGCGTAATCGGCGAGCCTCGTCCTGTTGGTGGTGCCGACATCAACGAGCGTCGCACCGGATTGCTCCATCACCTCGGGAACGCGAAAGGCGCCGCCGATCTCCACGCTCTCACCCCTGCTGACCGCGACGCCACGATCGAACGCGAGGGCCGCGAGCACGAGCATCACCGCCGCCGCGTTGTTGTTGACGACGATCGCCGATTCGGCCCCGCAGAGTCGAGCGAACAGTTGCCCCACAGCTGTCTGTCGGGACCCGCGGTCGCCGGTCATCAGATCGAACTCGACGTTGATCGGACGCGCCGGCTGGTGCACCCCGAGCGGGGCCCGCCCGAGATTGGTGTGCAAGAGCACTCCAGTCGCGTTGACGACGGGCATCAGCAAGCTTCTCCGAAAGGCGTCGGCGCGTGACCTGGCCGAGCCGACGTCGCCTGCTGCGATCGAATCCCGAGCGATCTCGACCGCAATCGGGTGGGGCAGACCAACCGGTGCCAGCGAGCGAGCCAAGGCGTCCACCGAAGGCGGCCGTTCGGACGGCGGTGCGTTTCCCATCGCCTCAGAAGCTACTGCCGCCATCTCCCGTCCGGCACCGGTATTGTCGCCGGGATGCTCGCCGTGCCCATCGTCCAACTGGACCCTGATCTCTCACTTCCCGTCTACGCGCATCCCGGTGACGCCGGCGTCGACCTGTGCGCCCGCGAGGACGGTGTCATCGCGTCTGCGGGGGGACGGTTGGTCATGCCGACCGGTATCGCGATCGCGATCCCGCTCGGATTTGCGGGGTTCGTCCTGCCCCGCAGCGGGCTTGCGCTGAAACACGGGATCAGCGTCGTGAATGCTCCGGGCCTGATCGATTCGGCCTATCGGGGCGAGGTCAAGGTCGTGCTCCTCAACACCGACCCCGTTGCCGACTACCAGATCCATCGCGGCGATCGAATCGCGCAGCTGGTGCTGCAACGGGTCGAGGAGGTCTCATGGCAGGTCGTTGGTTCGCTCGACGGCCAAGACCGCGGCGGCGGATTCGGTCACAGCGGCCGTTGATCCTGACGTCAGGACCCTTGCGGCCATCCACGTCGAGACCGGGACCGATGCGACCAATCCGATCGAGCCGACGAGAGACCGCACGATCTCGGTCGCAACGACTTCGCTCGTCGAGACCGCCGAGACCGATTGGCCGGCCACTGCGAACAGCAGCATGAGCGGCAGAGCCGCCCCGGCGTATGTCAAGAAGAGGGTGTTGACCGTCGATGAGATGTGATCACGACCGATGTTGACCGCCGATCGGTAGATCTCCTGGCGGGTTGCATCAGGCCTGAGTTGACGGAGTTCCCAGACCGCCGAAACCTGGGTCACGGTGACGTCGTCGAGTACGCCGAGCGACCCGATCATGATCCCGGCCAGCAGAAGTCCCCTCGCGTCGATCTGTACACCGAGCGCGCTGAGCACGAATGCGCTGTCCTCGGTGAACCCAGTGAAGTTTGCTCCCGCAACGAACACCCATGACAAGAGGCCGATCAAAGCAAGGCTGATGAACGTGGACAGCAGCGCGACGCTGGTGGCGATATTGAGCCCGTGCGCCAGGTAGAGCGCGACGAAAGCGATCACACTCGAACCGACCAAGGCAACAGCTACAGCGTTGTTGCCACGAAGCAGCGACGGAAGCATGAAGACGATCAGCACGAGCAGACTGGCGACCAGGCCTGCGATTGCTCCGACTCCCTTCCACCGCGCGAGCAACACGACCGCGACGACGAAGACCAGTGCAAGCAGCCAGAGCGTCGTCCCACGTTGGAAGTCCGCGAATTCGTAGACGACCCTGCCGTCGGCCAGTGTCGTCTCGTAGACGAAGATCTCGTCCCCGGTCTCGAAGTGGCGAGTTGCGGAATCGAACGGCAGCTCCCATGAGGTGTCCGTGCGGGCGTTCTCACCGGAGAGGATTTGCAACGTCACCAGATGGCAGCCGGCAATCGGATCGTACGAGCACGGCTCCACCGAGTTGCCGGTGATGATTGCCTCGACGCGATCGCCGAACAGCGATCCGGTGTCCAGTTCACTGCTGACATCGCCCCGCGGCCACAGCAGGATCAGTCCGATCATGGTCAGTAGTCCGCATGCCCCGACAGCGATCCAGATCCGCCGTCGCGTGACGGCGTCGGCGAGAGCTTCGTGGGAATGCGTCACGATGTGGCGGTCGGGGTTTCGGGGCGCGGTGTGCGGCTGGTCAGAACCCCTTCTTCGGTCAGGAGCAGGATCGCGGCTTCGTCCATCCGGAGTAGATTGCGGAGCACCTCGGCATTGTCCTCCCCCCGATACCTCGGCTCTCCGCTTACTCCGGTGGTCGCGTCGCTGAAGGTCCACGGAGAGTTCGGCACGCGCACGACACCTCCGTTGCGATCCGGAACGCTCACGATCGCATTGCGTTCGATCGCCCATTCGGACTCGGCGATCTCGCGAACGCTGCGGAGCACGCCGACCACGAGGCCCTCGCTGTCGAGACTTGCATCCACCGCCGCTGGGTCCGGCTGTTCGAGGGCCCAGGCGCGCATCTCCGCGACCAACCCGTCGAAGTTCGCGAGCCGGCTGGACACCGTCGCGAAACGGGGATCATCAAGGAGTTCTGGGCGTCGCATCGCGGTCACGAACCGGTCGAAGGTGCCTCGCTCGGCAGGGTGGCCGCTGATCAGGACGGTCTCACCGTTACCAACGGTCAGTGCCGGATAGTCGCCCGGCCGGAACGAGCGGATCCACTCCGGCGACACGTCTCCATCCCACAGGTGGTCGTGGGTGTGCTCGTTCACGTACAGCAGGGTCTGCGCCATCGAGACTTCGATCTGTTGTCCCCGTCCCGTTCGCTCTCGTTGATAGAGCGCCGCGAGGATCGCGCTCGTTGCTTCCATACCCGTGTACACGTCGCCGTGGCTGTGGGGATCGTTGACGTAGGTCGGCGGCGGGGTGGGCTCACCAGATCCGTCGGGATGATGGCCGGTCGAATGGGCGTCGCACTGGGCCTTGGTGAAGCCCGTGTCGGCGGCGACGACGGTCGCGTAGGCCCGCCGATGACGCCACGGCCCGGTGGACCCGTACCCACTGATGCTGGCGTAGACGAGCCGAGGATTGATCCCGCGTGCAACTTCGTAGCCGAGGCCGATCCGATCCATCACCCCCGGCCTGAAGTTCTCGATGACGACATCGGACTCGGCGATCATTGCGAGCACGAGTTCGACGCCGCGGGGGTCGGCCATGTTGATGCTGACATTTCGCTTGCCGGCGTTCTGCTGGATGAAGTAGCTGGCCATCCCGCCGACTCGCGGATTCGAGAACCGAGTCAGATCTCCATCGGGTGGCTCGATCTTGATCACGTCTGCACCCATGTCGCACAGCATCCGTGCTGCGTGGGGGCCGCTCAACACCCTGGTCAGGTCGAGCACCCGGATTCCCGCGAGTGGTCCGGGAAGGTCCTCGCCGGCATTGTGTAACGGTTCCGGCGTCTGCTCAGACGGGAATGGCAGGTGAGCGCGATCGGTTGCAGAATTCACTGTCACAGTCTCGCCGTTCCGTCTCACCGTTTCGTCGAATCAACAAGGAGTCAACAGTGTTCTTCAACAAGAAGGCCGAAATGATCGCCCCCGAAAGCGCCCTCCCCGGCCGTACCGATCAGTCGATGCCGACCCCCGATGCCCACTACATCAACGGCAATCCACTTGTCGGCCCGTGGCCCGATGGCTACCAGACAGCCGTGTTCGGGCTCGGTTGCTTCTGGGGTGCCGAGCGTAAGTTCTGGCAGGTCCCCGGCGTGCACAGCACGGCAGTCGGTTATGCAGGCGGCTACACCCCCAACCCCACCTACGACGAGACGTGCAGCGGACGCACCGGTCACACCGAAGCAGTGCTCGTCGTGTTCGACCCGGCTGCGGTGACCTACGAGCAGCTGTTGAAGGTGTTCTGGGAGTCACACAATCCGACCCAGGGCAACCGTCAGGGCAACGACGTAGGGACGCAGTACCGCAGTGCGATCTACGCGACCTCGGACGAGCAGTTGGCCACGGCAGAGGCAAGCCGAGACATGTACCAAAAGCAGCTCGATGCTGCCCGCCACGGCTCGATCACGACCGAGATCGACAAGGCCGGCGAGTTCTACTACGCCGAGCCGTATCACCAGCAGTATCTCGGTAAGAACCCCGGTGGTTACTGCGGATTGGGCGGCACAGGTGTGAGCTGCCCGATCGGTCTGGCCGCCGGCTGAGTCCCAGCTGTTCAAGCCCAGCTGTTCAATCCCAACCGTTGGCCCGGATGTGATCGCCGTCGCTGTCGAGCGATCGTCCGGGCCAGCGCAGCCGGCCCGGTGTCGCGCTCAGCTTGGCGATCAGACCCTGCATCGGGACCCCACCAACATCGACGATCGCTTGCCGTTCGGCGTAGTGCGGATCGACCGAGATGTCGGCCATGTCCATCACCGGCCCGATCGCGGCTTCGGCCTCGGTGAATCGCAGGATCACTTCGGCCTGGGTCCTGGTCGAGCACCAGTCGGCCATGATCTGCTCGAGCGCGTCGCGGTGAACCATCCGGTCGGCGAACGTGACGAACCGCTGATCGTCGGCGACCCCGAGCAGTCGCATCAGCCGCGCGGCAACGGTGTCGGAGCTGGCGCTGAGACCCACCCAGTGACCGTCGCTGCAGCGGTACGTGCCGCGGGGCACGGTGTATGGGAGCCCAGCACCGAGGCGTGACTGCATCTCGCCGGTCAGCTGGAACAACGAGACAAGCGGACCCATCAGCTGGAACATGCTTTCGAGCAGGCTGACATCGACCACCTGACCGACTCCGCTGTGCAGTGCGATCATCGTCATCAATGCCGCAGTGATACCGGTGACCTCGTCGGTCAACGCGATCGGGGGTAGAAGTGGTTGGCCGTCGGCGCTGGCCTGCACGAACAGGCGGCTTTGCGCTTGCGCAACATGCTGGTGGAAGGGCATATCGCGCCCGGCGCCAAGCTCAACGAACGTGAACTGGCCGAGGCGCTGCACGTTTCTCGTACGCCGCTGCGCGAGGCCATCAAGATGCTGGCCAGCGAGGGGCTGGTCGACCTGTTGACCAACCGCGGCGCGGTGGCCGTGAAGCTGACCGAGGCCGACGTCATGCACAGCTTCGAGTTGCTGGCCGAACTGGAAGGTCTGGCGGGTGAACTGGCCGCGCAGCGCATTGAAGTTGATGCGCGCAACGAACTGCGCGCCAAGCACTACGAAATGATGGCCTGCCACGCGCGGCGCGACCTCTCTGGCTACTACCGGCTCAATGCGCTCATCCACAGTGGCATCGCACAGGCGGCGGGCAACCCGGTGCTGGCCGGCACCACCGCCCAGGTCAACGCGCGTGTGCAGAGCCTGCGCTTTCGCACCAACCAGAACGAAGCCAAGTGGCAGCGTGCGATGAACGAACACACGCAGATGATGGAAGCGCTGGAAGCGCGCGACGGCCCGGCCTTACGCGCCATCCTGAAAACACACCTCGAACACAAACGCGACACCGTACTGACGCTCATGCGCGCCGGAGAGCTTGGCGCGCCTGCACAGGGGCGGCAGGCATGAACGCCAATACGAGAGCCGAAACGACAAGGCCGGCCGCAGCGCCCGCACCGTTCCCGCATGCGCACCCGCATGCACACCCGCACGCACACCCACACGCCGCGCTGCCGCCCAACGAAGTGTGCGAAGCGCTGGCGCGCCGCCTGCGTGCCGAAACCGGCGGCGAGGTGCTTTTCGACGCCGCTTCACGTGGCCGTTATGCCACCGATGCTTCCATCTACCAAATCGCCCCCGTCGGCGTGTTTGTGCCAACCACCGCCGACGAAGTGGCCACCGCACTGGCCGTGGCGCGTGAACTGAAAGTGCCGGTGCTGGCGCGCGGCGGCGGCACCAGCCAGTGTGGGCAGACGACGGGTGCCGCGCTGGTCATCGACTGCAGCAAACACCTGCGCCGTGTGCTCCACCTTGATGTGGAAGGCCGCACGGTGACGGTGGAGCCCGGACTCGTGCTCGACCATCTCAACGCAGTGCTGAAAAAACACGGCTTGTGGTTTCCGGTGGATGTGTCCACCAGCGCGCAGGCCACGCTGGGCGGCATGGCCGGCAACAACAGTTGTGGCAGCCGCAGCCTGCACTACGGCAACATGGTGCACAACGTGGCCGGCGCCAGCGCCTGGCTTGCCGACGGCGAGCTGGTCGACTTCGGCCATGTTGAACAGGCCAGCGGCCGTGCCGCACACATCGCCGCTTTTGTGCGCGGCCTGGCCGAACAGCAGCATGAAGAGATAGCGGCGCGCTGGCCCAGCGTACTGCGCCGTGTGGGCGGCTACAACCTCGACATCTTCCACCCGCGCAGCGAGAGGCCCTACACCGCCGACGGCAGCGTCAATCTGGCGCACCTGCTGGTGGGCAGCGAGGGAACCCTTGGACCCTGTTTGCGGTAAGGATGGAGTTACTTATAACAATCTATGCTCATTAAAATGCAAAAAAATGAAACTCAAAAAGGCCGGTTCTTGTGACAAATATGAGGGC
>JANOEM010000072.1:0-5913 GCA_031413195.1 Actinomycetes bacterium | reverse complement strand
GCCTTCATGATGTGCGGTTGCTGACCGAGGTACTGGGTGACCAGCAGGCGGGAGTTGTCGAGGGCCTTGGCCCGGTCGTTGTCGACCGAGCAGACCACGAGTTGGGGACGGTCGATGTCGTCGATCGTTCGGCCCGCCTTTGCCGCACCTCTGGCCAACGATTCCAGCGCTCCGACGTTGTACTTCGGGGAGACGAGGTAGTTGAGTACCGCACCGTCGGCGATCTCGCCGGTCAGCTCCATCATCTGCAGACCCGTCGCGCCGATGTAGATCGGGACATCCTTCGGGCGGCGTTCCTGGTAGACGTAGTCGAGTTCGACGCCATCGAGGTGGACGTAGTAGCCGTCGAAGGTGACGGTCTCGTTGTTGAGGAGGGCGCGTACCACGGTCACGATCTCGCGCATCACCTTCAGCGGGCGCTGCCGATCGATGCCGACCTTGGCTGCGAGCGGATCCCACCACGCCCCGAGGCCGCAGATCATCCGGCCGGGCGCGAGATCGTCGAGAGTGCTGAACGTGCTCGCGAGACGGGCCGGATTGCGGGTCCAGCAGTCGATGACCCCGGAGCCGATCTTGATCCGATTCGTCGTGGCCCCGAACGCGGCCATAGGCACGACGGCGTCGCGCACCAATCGGCTGTCGGCTTGCCACACCGCATCGAAGCCCTGTTCCTCGGCGTACTGGACGAGCCTGATTCCTTCGATGATGGTGTGCGCATCCTGGAGGTACAAGGCGACTGGCGTGGTCATAGTGCTCGATGCTGGCCGACTCCTTGACAAATTGTCAAGGCAATCCTCGATGAGTGCTCGGTGATCAGTGCTGTGCGATCCGTAATGGGCGATCACTGAAGTGCCCGAGGTTGCGGATGTCGTGCAACTACTCTGACCGCCGATGGATGAAACGCCGGTCGCGCCTGAACGCGCGAACACCACCGGCCGGTTGGGGCGTCGTTTGCTGGTGGCCCTCGCTTTCGTCGCTGTCCTGGTCGTGACCGGTTGGATCGGCTACGGGCTCACCCGCCCGCCCCCGTGGCAGCGCAGTGGTCCGCCGATCACCGTGCACGCATGGGCCCCGTTCTGGCAGACCGACTCAGCGTTGACGTCGTTCTCTGCCAACGCCGACGTCTTCAGCGATCTTTCACTGTTCGCGTTCCACGCCACCGCCGCCGACAGGGTCGGGCCATACGACGGTTTGGGTTCCGGCGTGCAAGCGACGTACCGGCAGGCCACGGCGGCCGCAGGGGTTGCGCTCACAGCCTCGATCATCGACGATACGGGCAAAGGGGTGATGGCATCGATCCTGGCCGATCCGGCCAGCCGAGCCCTGCACATCCAGACGATCATGCAACTCGCGACCGGCGTCGATGGCAGCGGTCTCGACGGTTTCGACGGGATCGATCTCGACTACGAGACCTTCGCCTTCGTTGATGGACGCGAGACGTGGGCGACGACGAGCCCCAACTGGGTTCTGTTCGTGCAGGAGTTGGCGGTTGCCCTGCACCAGACCGGCAAGACCCTCACCGTCAGTGTGCCGCCGATGTACGACACTGATCGCACAGGTGGTGATCGGGGCTACTGGGTGTATGACTATCCGGCAATGGGCGAGGTCGTCGACTTCATCCGGATCATGGCCTACGACTACAACACCTCCGAGGCGGGCCCGATCGCGCCGATCGGTTGGGTCAGTGACTTGGTCGGCGACATCAAGGAGATGGTGCCTCCCGAGAAGTTGATCCTCGGAGTTCCGGTCTACGGCTACAACTGGCCGACCTCGATCCTCGGCATCTGTCCTGCAGATCAAGAACCGAGGCGGCAGAACCAGTCGACGAAATCGGCCACTGCGTTGGCGGCGAGCCTCGGCATCGTGCCCACCTTCGATCCCCGATACGCCGAGAGCACGTTCATCTACAACGAGCAACTCACCGGAACCGATGCCGCCGGTTTGGCGACGGCCTGCACGGTGACTCGAACCGTGTGGTTCGCGGACTCGCGCGCGGTGTTCGAACGGGCATGGCTCGCCGAACGCCAGGACCTTGCGGGCATCGCGATCTGGTCGCTGGGCAGTGACGATGAACTCGTCTGGCAGGCCATTGACGCGGCCCGTTCCGACCTCGAGACCTGGCCGCCGGAGACGACGCCGCCCGACACGACATCGCCGGACACGACGCTTCCGGCGACAACGTCCGCGGCCACGTTTGCGGCGGGCTGAGAGATCGTCAGAGCCGTTCGAACAATCGCTGGGCCTGTTCCGCCGCCTTCGCGCGGACTTCGCCCGGATCGATCCGGGTCGGCACACCATCACGGAGCAGGACCTCGCCGTCACCTCGTCGGACGTCGAGTGCACGGATGCCCGGTGTGAAAGCGACGTGCCACGGCGAGTCGACCCGGTCGTAGTTCCAGCGCACGGTGTCGGTAGCGGCTTCGGGCATCAGCAGCCAACCGTTTGCTAACCACTGCCACACCGTTTCGGGCGATGCCGTCACATCATCGGCTCGATAGGCGACATACGCGAGGCGGAACTCTTCGAGCATGTCGGCTCCGATGCCATCGGTACCGAGGATCACGAGGTTGTCGCGTGTTGCCGGCCGCGCGTACCCGACGGCGTTGTTCATGTTGCTCCGCGGATTGTGGGCCAACACTCCCGCCAGGGAGCGGTCGAGATGAACGCCGTGCACGAGCAGCCAGTCGTACGCGGCGAGCGGCTCCAAACGCGCGCCGGCGAGCGCGTCGATCATTCCCTCCGCGACGTGCACGTGAACACCGACTCCCAGGTCCAGCGCCGTCCCAGCGGCTGCTTCGAGCGTCTCGTCGCTGCAAGTGAACGCAGCGTGCACGCCGACCATTCCTCTGCCGCCACTGCCGATGAACCGCTCGCATTCGGCGAGGCCATCGCGAGCGGCGTTGGTCATCGTCGGCGGTGGAATGCTCGGATCGGCCCACATCGTTCCGTCGTCCTGCCATCGGTCGGTGACGCCGTACGCGCACATCACCCGCACCCCTACCTCGTTGCACGCGTCGGCGATCACCTGGAGGCTGCCCTCGATGGCATTCGGTCCCTCGTGGTGATCGATGATGGCCGTGGTCCCGCACTGCAGGGCCTCCATCGCTCCGAGCATCGCGCTCCATCGCAGCATCTCGTGGTCCATCGCCGCATCCAGTCGCCACCACACCTGGCGGAGGATGCCGAGGAAGTCGACAGGGGTTTGCGGTGGGGCAGGCATCCCCCGCGCAAGCGAGGAATAGAGGTGATGGTGACCGCACACCAATCCGGGGGTCGTGCCGGGCTGCGTTGAGGACATGTGCATATCGTGCCAGCCTGACAGGGTGACGCGGAGCACCGATCCCGAACGAGATCACCTGCCGGTTGGCTGGCATGTCGCCCGTTGGGGTGAAGACCCGTTCAGTCGAGGGTCGTGGAGCTACGTCCGGCCCGGCGGCTCGCCGGCGGATCGATGGATTCTCGCTGAGCCGATCGACGACCGATTCGTCCTGTGCGGTGAGGCCGTGGGCACTGATCAACCGGCAATGACACACGGAGCCCATGCCAGCGGTGTTCGCGCCGCCGATTGGTGTGCGAAGCGAAGCGCCCCGGGTGATCGGGTCATCGTGGTCGGGGCGGGTTTGGCCGGACTGGCCGCAGCCGCGTCGCTGCAGGAATCCGGAATCGACTGTGTGGTCATCGAAGCCCGTGACCGGCTCGGGGGCAGGGTCCACACGGTCGATCTCGCCGGCCGTCCGGGCGAGCCAACTGTTGCTGTCGACGCCGGGGCCGCCTGGCTTCAACAGTTCGGGAGGAATCCTCTGGCTCCACTGGCGGTCCGGCTCGGCGCAACTTTGGTGCCGACCGACTTCCACGCACCATTGTCGGCCGCCGCCGATGGCGAGACCGTGCGATCAGCTGACGTCGCCGAGATGTTGTTGCAACTGCAACGTCACTCGTCGAGCTTGACAGCGGATCGAGACGTTCCCCTCTCGGATGTCCTCGCCGACTGGTCCTCTGGTACCTCCGAACGAGATCGCCGCGTCATGCAGCATGCGGTCGACGCCGATGTCGTGCTGGAAACCGGTGCAGGTCTGGATGACACGTCAGCCCGTTGGTTCTTCGCCGAGGATGGCGTTGGTAACGACGACCACCTGATCATCGGCGGATACAGAACGATCGTCGATCATCTTGCCGCCGGGCTGGACATCCGGCTGGGTTCACCGGTCACGGAGATTCGTTGGAACGATACGGGTGTCGTCCTCTCGGTGGCAGGAGCCGAGATGAGGGCTTCCCGATGCATCTGCAGCGTGCCCGTCTCGCTGCTGCAGTGCGGCGTGCCGCGCCTTGCTCCGGGACTCCCGTCCGGTCACCGCGAAGCGCTCGGTCGAATCGGCATGGGCGTGGTCGACAAGGTGATCCTGCGCTTCGACCAGCGCTGGTGGCCGCGGCCGCCCCATGGCTATTTCCGGTGGTACGACACTCCGGCAAGTTGGTGCGAGTGGGTCGACCTGACCGACGGATGCGGGGAACCGGTCGTCGCCGGGTTGATCGCGCATGATGCCGTCGGCGTCAACCACAGCGGCCGGACCGACGAACAGATCGCGATTGCAGCGTCGTCAGCCTTACGTCGCTGGGCTGACGCCTTCAACTCCGATCGCGAAGCCGAGCGGTGACCCCGAAACCGCGATGCCGAGCGGTGATGCCGAAGCTGATGTTCAGCTGTGGTCGCCGCGCCAGATCGGTTCGCGTGGTTCCTCGAAAACGGTTGCTCGTCGATTGCCGTCGATCGCGTCGAATGCCATCGGTCCCCACCACTGCGCTCCCGCCGAGTTTGCGGGGAGATCATCGCGGGAGAACCATCCGACATCGGCGGTTTCCAGCGGATGCGGGGTCAACTCGCCCCCGATGGCACGGCAGTGGAACAGCAACATGTACATCGCGAAGCGCGTGAACCCCATTCGCTGTCCGTCGAGCACGGCGACGAGATGCAACGGTTCGCAGACGATGCCCGTCTCCTCGAGCACCTCCTTGACCACGACCTCCGAAGGCGAGTAGCCGCTGTCGGCCCAACCGGTCGGGTACAACCAGATCAGGCTGTCCGAGCGCTGGACGAGCAGGATCTGCCCCCGGTCGTTGCCGACGATGGCCCCGATCGCGACCTTCGGGGTGACGTAGCCGGGAACGCCTTCGCCGACGCTCTCCAGCCACTCCTGGACGAAGTGATCCTGCTCGCGGCGAACCTCGAGGGCATCGTCGGCCGCAGCCTTGATGTCCGCAGCGACGTGCAGCACCTCTTCGAACCGTTCTCGCTCATACAGGCTCTGAGTGAAACCGAGGCCGGTCCGGGCGATCGCGGCAAGTGCCTCGCTCCAACGGTTGAGATCTCTCGTGAAATCCTGCGGACCGAGGCCGGACAGCGCAGGTTCGGGCGCGGCATCACTCACGTGTCGACCATAGCGTTGGTTCCATGCGATCGTTGGTCGTAGCGGCCACTCGTGCGTCGCGCTCGACGGGATCGATACGGCGTACCAGTGGCGCAGCTGCAAATCAAGGTTTGGGGAAAACTCGCAGACTTGTGAGCCCAACACCGCGGATTCCGCGTTATCCGGCTGACAAGTCCGCGAGCGCACCCCCACCCAGCCTTACTGAAAAGAGGTAGGGACCACGTTCTTCGGTCCAGTCTCGTTGCCGACCGATGTCCTTCCGCAGCGGATTTGTGAACGCGTGCTCGGGGAGGCTGCTCACGACGCTTCTCCGTCAACGTATGATCTGGGTAGGTGGCATTTGTAGGTTCTCCGCTGGGCTCGCTGGTCGATGAGCACCGAGCGCAAATCGTGGCGTTCGCGCTGCAGCACTGCGCCCGGTTGATCGCCCTGTTCGGATCCGTCGCCCGGGGCGAGGACACCGGCGAGAGCGACGTCGACGTTCTCG
>JANOEM010000071.1:0-2347 GCA_031413195.1 Actinomycetes bacterium | reverse complement strand
GCCCCGGCCAGATCGGGTGTTCGTTTGGCGACGTACAGATCGAGGAACTCGACCATCCGTGCGAACACTGTCGGGCTGAGCGAGTCGGTGTGCAATCCGTTCATCAGATCGACGTAGAGATGTGGCGAACTCCCGAAGTCGTCGAGCAAGTCGGGAAACCGTCCGCCCGTCTGTTCGTCCTGCCAGGCTCCGGCGAGGAACACCGGGACATCGATCTTGTCGACGAATGTCGACGGCGACAAGATGTCAGCCGTGGCCGGGTCGTAGAACGCGCTCGCCTTGGCCAACGCCGGGAAATCGGGGTTCTGCAAGCGGAGCTCCTGATTGTCGGCGCACTCCGTGTCGCCGCCATCGGCACGCTTCTTGCTCCATTCCTGCCCGTAGACCTTTGCTTCGTCGAAGCGTTCCTGCACGAACTCCGCAGCAAAGCCAGTGTTGCGGATGCCCCCGGGAAAGCCGTTGGCACGGTAGGAGTCGTCGATCACGCTGAGCGGAGTGATTGCCGTCAAGCTCGGCGGGGTCGTGGACGCAACGAACAACTGGCTGATTCCCGGGTACGAGATGCCACCCATGCCGACCTCGTTGTCCAGCACCCACGGCTGAGCGGCAACAGCCTCGATGACGTCGTAACCGTCGATACTCTGCGCCCTCTCGAAGAACAGGAACGAACCGCCACTGCACCCGGTACCACGCATGTTGACACCGACGTAGGCGTACCCGAGAGCGTTGAAGAGCTGCCCGAACGTGGAACTGTCCGGATCGCTCGGCTGGTAACCCGAGTACTCGACGATCGTCGGGTAGGGCCCGCCGTCGACAGGTCCCGGCAACAACACATTGGCACCGAGGGTCGTGCCGTCGCGGGTCGTGATGTACCCAAATCCACCGGCCGGAAGTTGTTGCTCTGCGTAGAACGACTGGTCGGGGATGTCGTCTTCGGTAAGGACTTCGACCGACTCGCTCTCGGTCGGGTCGGCGCCAGTGGATCGCACGATGTACGTGCCGTCCTTGAGCTGACGCCACAGGAACGAACCCTGATCGTCCACCGTTCCGGTGACTGTGCCGTCGCCGTAGTCCAGGCTGGAGAGTTCGAGTTCCTCACCCGGCACCGCATCGAGAACCGCCAATTGGTTCACCCCGGGCCGCACCGTGAACGTGGCCGGGCCAGCAGCGACGGTCGCCTCGGTCGTCGGTGCTGCCGTCGGAGCCGCCGTTGGCTCTGTCGTCGCCGGGGTTGTACTGGAGAGTTCTGTCGTTGCAGGAGCCTCGGTGGTCGCGGGCGAAGTGCTCGATTCGTTGTCGCTCGAGCAGGCAGGCACGATCAGTGCCATGGTCAGGGTCATGGCCAGAGGCGCGGCGAGAACGGGTCGAAGTGAACGCATGAGACACTCTCGCACGGCACAATGGGCGCGTGCCAGATCTGGACCCGATACTCGAAGACCTGTCGACACTTGTCAACCTCGAGTCGCCGTCGCGCGATCTCGACGCGCTGTCCCAAGCAGCGAATGGTCTTGCCGAGATCATCGGTCGGCGCCTCGGCACGCCCGCCGAGCTCGTCGCAACGCCGGCTGGCCCGATCCTGCGGTGGTCCGGGGGAGGCCCGCCGAAGATGCTGCTCCTCGGTCATTACGACACTGTGTTCCCGATCGGCTCGTTGGCCGAGCGCCCCTTCACCATCACCGATGGGCGGGCAACCGGGCCAGGGGTTTTCGACATGAAGGGCGGCATCATCCAGGCGATCCATGCGGTTGCCACCCTCGCGAACCGACACGGTGTCGAGATGCTGTGGACTCCGGACGAAGAGGTCGGTTCGCTGGCCTCGAAGGCGATGATCGAAGAACTTGCGCTCGAATGTGGAGCAGTCTTGGTGCTCGAGCCGAGCGCTGATGGCGGAGCGCTCAAGACTGCCCGCAAGGGTGTCGGCACGTTCGAGGTCGCCATCCACGGGCGCGCTGCCCACGCCGGTCTCGAACCGGAGAAGGGCATCAACGCGCTCGTCGAAGCAGCGCACCAGGTGCTCACGATCAACACGTTCGGCGACTCGTCCGTCGGAACGACTGTCACGCCCACCGTCGCCCGCGTAGGCACCACCGACAACGTTGTGCCGGCTTTGGCCCACCTTCTGGTCGATGCCCGAGTCGAGTCAGGAGCAGAGAAGGATCGGATCGAGGGCTTGATGGCGGCGTTGACACCGCACGACGAGCGGACGCGGATCGAGGTGACGGGTGGACTGTCCCGGCCACCGATGCCGGCTTCAGCGTCGGAGGCGTTGTTCGCCGTCGCCCAGACCGCCGCGGCTCGGCTGGGATGGTCCGAACTCACCGGCGTTGGTGTAGGTGGCGGCTCCGAC
>JANOEM010000070.1:0-20256 GCA_031413195.1 Actinomycetes bacterium | reverse complement strand
TCGAGCTCTCGAGATCGTCGAAGACTTCCAACCGACTGACCGCCGGACCGTGTTCACCACGAACGAGCAGGACCGAGTGACCGACGCCGAGTTCCTCGACTCCGCCAACGGCTCGTGGTGCTTCTTCGAAGAAGAGGCATTCGGCTCCGACGGGCAACTCCGCCAGGGCAAGTCGCTGTCGATCAACAAGATCGGACACGCGATGCACGATCTTGACGACACCTTCGCATCGTTCAGCTACACGGCCGAACTGGCTGGGGTCGCGGCCGACATCGGCCTCGCTGACGCATTGGCCCTGCAGAGCATGTACATCTTCAAACAGCCCCACATCGGTGGCGAAGTCGGCTGCCACCAAGACGCCACCTTCCTCTACACGAATCCTATGACCGTCACCGGGTTCTGGTTCGCGATCGAGGACGCAACCCTTCGCAACGGTTGTCTGTGGGCGGCGCCCGGTGGTCATCGAACCAGTTTGCGCAAGGTCTTCAAGCGACTCGGCACCGGTAACGACGACGGCACGTCATTCGAGATCCTCGACGACGCACCGCTGCCCTCTCCCGACGATCTCGTCCCGCTCGAGGTCAGCGCCGGCACGCTCGTGGTCCTGCACGGATTGCTCCCCCACTGGAGCGACGTCAACCGCAGCGCATCCAGCCGCCACGCGTATTCCCTGCACTGCATCTCTGCGGGTGCGGAGTACCCCTGGTGGAACTGGTTACAACGCAGCGAAGACATGCCCCTGCGCCGTCTCGACCGCTCCGATCGGGTCGACGCGTGATCAACGACCTGATTCGCAAGGCACCGAAGGCGTTGCTCCACGATCATCTCGACGGTGGCTTACGGCCCGGCACCGTCGTCGAACTCGCCGACGAGTTCGGGTACTCGGCGTTGCCGACACACGACGTCGCCGAGCTTGCGAGCTGGTTCAACCGTGGAGCCAAGCGAAACGATCTGGTGCTGTACCTCGAGACGTTCGCGCACACCTGCGGCGTAATGCAGCACCGCGACGCGATCGAGCGCGTCGCGTACGAATGCGCGGTCGACCTTGCGGCAGATGGTGTCGTTTACGCCGAAGTTCGTTTCGCACCCGAGTTGCACACCGAAGCGGGCCTGACTCTGGACGAGGTCGTCGAAGCCGTTCTCGATGGGTTCGCCCGCGGGGCCGCCGGCACCGACTTGACCATCTACGCGCTGTGCTGTGCGATGCGAACAGCAGCACGATCGCTCGCCATTGCGGAACTTGCGGTCCGCTGGCGAGACCGAGGGGTCGTTGGATTCGACATCGCCGGGGCCGAGGCCGGCTATCCGCCCACTCGCCACCTCGACGCCTTTCAATACGTGCAGCGCGAGAACTTCCATTCGACCATCCATGCCGGTGAGGCGTTCGGTCTGCCGTCGATCTGGGAAGCGGTCCAGTTCTGCGGTGGTGAACGCCTCGGTCATGGCGTGCGCATCGTCGATGACATCACCGGACCCGTCGGCGACGAGTCACTCGGACGCCTGGCCGCTTACATCCGTGACCGCAGGATCCCGCTCGAGCTGTGCCCGACCTCGAATGTCGGGACTGGCGTCTGCGCCTCGATCGCTGAGCACCCGATCGGCATGTTGCGTCGGCTTCGCTTCCGGGTCACCGTCAACACCGATAATCGACTGATGAGCGCCACCTCGATGAGCCACGAGATGATCGAACTCGCTGAGGCTTTCGGATGGGGCCTCGATGACTTCGAATGGCTCACGATCAACGCGCTGAAGAGTGCCTTTGCACCGTTCCCAGAGCGGCTGCGGATCATCAACGGGCTGGTCAAGCCACGATATGCGTTGCTCAGGGCCGACCAGACGCTGGGGGCCTGACCCCCCTCAGCATGCCATGATGGGCCGATGCCTCTCGAAGTACATGTCGTCGAACACCCACTCGTTGCCGCGTCGTTGACCAAGGTTCGCGACGAGAACACACCGAATGCTGTCTTTCGCCAAGAGCTCGAGCGAATCGGCACGTTGCTCCTGGTCGAGGCCACACGCCGGCTGGTCACTCACGAGGTCGCCGTTCGTACGCCAGTAGAGATGACCACTGGGAGGATCCTGTCCACCCAGCCGGTGATCATCCCCGTACTCAGGGCTGGTCTCGGTTTCGTCAACGCGGCGCAGGTGCTGATGCCCGGTGCCGATGTCGGATTCATCGGGATCTCCCGCGACGAATCGACCTTCGAGCCGAAGCCTTATGTCAACAAGCTGCCCGACTCACTCGAGGATCGGGTTTGCATCGTGCTCGATCCGATGCTGGCCACCGGCGGCTCGATGGTGCACACCTGCAGGCTGTTGGTCGAGGCCGGGGCGACCGGCCCGCTCGTCATCGTCTGCGCGCTTGCCGCACCCGAGGGGATTCTCGCCCTCCACGAGACCAACCTCGATCTCGAGATCTACACCGCCTCGATCGACGAACGGTTGAACGAACACGCATTCATCGTCCCCGGACTCGGCGACGCCGGCGACCGCCAGTTCGGCGCAGCCTGAACTCAACACCCGAACTGAATGCCTCAATCGCGCAGAAGTGTTCGGTTGAGACATTCAGTTTGCGGTTCTCGAGGTTGAGAGCAGGCCCGCGAGCTCGTGGAGGAGCGGCGTGGGATCTTGATCGATCGCTTCGGCGTAGAGCTTGACCTTGGGTTCTGTGCCACTCGGGCGGACCTGGAGACGTACCTCGCCGAGCCAGAGCCGCAACAGGCCGGCCTCGTCGTACCAGTCGACGCCGGTCACTGGATGACCGCCCACTTCGAGCGGCGGATCGGCTCGCATCGCGGCGACCTTCGCAGCAGCGACTACCGGATCGAGCCGCACCGACAGGTCGGCCACCACGTGCTTGCCGAACCGAACCGCCAGGGAATCGAGGCGATCCTGCAAAGTCACCCCGTCTGACGCTGCCAGCGCCGCTACCTCGGCGAGCATCACCGCCGCGGAGATGCCGTCTTTATCCATTGGTTGGGTACACACCAGGTAGCCGAGCGCCTGTTCGTAACCGAACACGAACCGCAGTTCGGGATGGTCGAGCGCGGTCCGGCCGATCCATTTGAACCCGGTGTACGTCTCTTCGAAATGAACCCCGTGCTCGGCAGCCATCCGCCCGAGCAAAGATGACGACACCAGGGTCGTGATCACCAGTCGATCGTCTCCGTTGGTGTGGCGCAGGATGTGATCGCCGAGCAACCAGCCGATCTCGTCGCCAGTGAGCCGCCGCCAGCCACCCGCGGGTGTCGGGATCGCGGCGCCAAGCCGATCGGCGTCGGGATCGTTCGCCAGCGCTAGCAAGGCCCCGACCTCTTCTGCTCGTGCCAGAAGAAGATCCATCGCCCCAGGCTCTTCCGGATTCGGGAAGGAAACCGTCGGGAAGGAACCATCGGGCTGTTGTTGCGCGGCCACGACGAAGGGCTGGGGAAGCCCCGACCGACGAAATGCATCGAGCAGCGAAGCTCCCCCAACCCCGTGCATGGCGGTGTACGCGACCGGTATCCCGGACAGCTCGGGGCGGAGGCGGACAGCCGGGACCGACGCGAGGTAGTGCTCGAGCGGGGCAGCATCCAGAACCTCGATCAAGGCGTCGTCTTGGTCGGCCAACACCACGGCGCACGGGTCGAATTCGTCGATGCACGAAGCGATTCCGATGTCGTGCGGCGGCACGATCTGCGCGCCATCGCCCAAGAAGACCTTGTAGCCATTGTCCGCCGCTGGATTGTGACTCGCAGTCACGACGACTCCGGCGACGGCGTCGTACGGCGTGATGTTCCAGGCGAGGACCGGTGTCGGCATGGCCGACGGCAGGATCCGCGCACGAATGCCCATCTCCGCAAACACTCGAGCCGTATCGAATGCGAAGTCGTCGCTCTTGCGCCGCGCGTCGTATCCGATGATGATGCCTCGTTCAGCGGCGCCAGGAACTGTGCGGAGCACGTACGTTCCGAGTCCTGCCGCTGCCTGACGCACGACCAAGCGATTCATCCTGAGCGGTCCGGCGCCCATCTCGCCGCGGAGACCGGCGGTTCCGAATTGCAGGCGACCGCGGAAGCGCTCGGCCAAGACGTCGAGTGGACCCCCGATCAACTCGACAAGTTCGGCCCGAACGTCGGCATCGGGCTCGGCTGCGAGCCATGCCTTGGCACGAGCGAGCACATCGGGATCGGCAACCGAATGGTCGTCCATCAGATCAACTGTCGCAGATCGACGAGAGGGCGGGCGCCGACGTGCGAGATCACTTCGGCCGCAGCGACAGAGCCGAACCGAGCACATTCCGCAAGCGGCCGGCCGTGGGTGAACCCGTAGAGGAAGCCCGACGCGAACAGGTCGCCCGCCCCAGTGGTGTCCAGGACCCGCTCGACAGGTTCGGCCGCGACCGTGATCACCTCGTCGGCGGTGATGACCACACAACCATCGGCGCCTCGCGTGATGGCGGCCAACGCGCAGTCGGCCCGGACCGCGGTGACGGCTTCGGTGAAGGAATCGACCTCGTACAACGACATCAGTTCGTCCTCGTTACCGAACAAGATGTCCACCTCGTCGGTCACGAGACCACGGAAGTCCGATCGGTGGCGATCGACGCAGAACGAATCGGACAGCGTCAGGGAAACGTGCCGACGGTGGGTGTGGGCAACTGCGGCGGCTGCCCGAAAGGCTTCCTTGGCTGCCGGTCGGTCGTAGAGGTAACCCTCCATGTAGAGCACCTTGCCCGCAGCGACAGCTTCGACGTCGATGTCGGGAGGGCACAGCATCGAGGACACACCCAAGTAGGTATTCATCGTTCGTTGAGCATCGGGGGTCACGACGATGATGCATCGACCCGTCGGCGTGCCGGCTTCGGGGGCGCCCGGCCGAAACGCGATACCGACGGCGCGCAGATCGTGGCCGAACACCTGACCGAGTTCGTCGTCGCAAACCTTGCCGATGTACGCCGCGCGACCTCCGAACGAGGCAACACCACACATCGTGTTGGCGGCGGACCCGCCACTCATCTCGACCGCTGATCCGAGTGCCTTGTACAGCGACACCGCTCGATCGGTCTCGATCAGGGTCATCGAACCCTTGACCAGCGATTCCGCATGGATGAACGAATCGTCAGCATGAGCAATGACATCGACGAGCGCGTTCCCGATGCCGACAACGTCGAACTCGGCATTCCCGAAATCGAAGCGGTCGGACAGGGCGTGGGACGGAGCAGTCGGCGGCACGTGACGAAACGCTAGCGGCTGCGGTAGGAATCGACAGTCTCTCGGCAGCCACTCGGAACGTCGGTTCCAGGAACCAGTAATCTGGCACGATGATTCTCGACCCGTACCGTCTCCCCCGCGCCGTACTGCCAAGTCATTACGTCGTCGTCATCGAGCCGGAACTGGAGCAGGCGTCGTTCAGCGGATCAGTGGAGATCACCGTCGACGTCACGGAAGCCGTCGATCAGATCGTGCTCAATGCAATCGAGTTGGTGATCACCGAGGTCATCGTCGACGGACACCCCGCGAGCTTCTCCCTCGACGACGAGACGGAGCGGCTGTTCATCGACGGCCCATTCGCAGCGGGTTCTGCGACGATCACAATCGGGTTCACCGGCATCCTCAACGACAAGCTCCACGGCTTCTACCGCAGCACCTATGTCGGCGACGACGGAACAGAGCACGTCATCGCCTGCTCCCAGATGCAGGCCACCGATTGCCGGCGGGCATTTCCGTGCTTCGACGAACCGGACTTCAAGGCATCGTTCGGTATCACCCTCGTGGTCGACGACGGGCTGCTGGCCATCTCAAACGGCCCCGAGGCTTCCCGGGCGCCCTCATCCAACGGACGAGTGGGCGTGACGTTCGAGGACACGATGGTGATGAGCACGTATCTCGTTGCCTTCGTCGTCGGTGATCTCGAGGCAACCGATCCGGTCGATGTCCAGGGCACGCCACTGCGCATCGTCCACGTTCCGGGGAAAGGCCACTTCACCTCGTTCGCACTCGATATCGGGGCTTCGTGCCTCGCGTGGTTCCAGGACTTCTACGGCATTGCCTACCCCGGCAAGAAGGTCGACATGGTCGCCCTACCCGACTTCGCCGCAGGAGCGATGGAGAACCTCGGATGCATCACCTACCGAGAGTCGCTGTTGTTGATCGATCCCCAATCCAGCACCCAGTTCGAGCAGCAGGGGATTGCCGACGTCATCACCCACGAGGTCGCGCACATGTGGTTCGGGGACCTCGTCACGATGCGATGGTGGAATGGAATCTGGCTCAACGAGGCATTCGCGACGTTCATGGAGGTGATGGCCGTTGACGTGATCCGCCCCGACTGGAACCGATGGACGAACTTCAGTCTCGAACGCACGGACGCGTTCGAGGTCGACTCCCTCGCAAGTACCCGGACAGTCGAGTTCCCCGTCCGGGCACCTGCCGACTGCGATGGCATGTTCGACGTGCTGACCTATCAAAAGGGGGGCGCGCTGCTGCGCATGTTGCAGCAGTTCCTGGGCGAGGAACGATTCCGCCTGGGTGTCAACAACTACCTCCGCACACATGCCTACGACAACACCGAGACCGGCGACCTCTGGGACTCCATCGAGGCAGTCACCACCGCCGACGGTGGAAACGAGCCCGTCCGCAGGTTGATGGACAGTTGGATCTGGCAGGCCGGCTTCCCGTTGGTGTCTGCATCGTTGCGCGACACCCAACTGCACCTGCGCCAGGAACGCTTCTCGTTCGAGGCAGAGTCCAACGACCCCACTCTGTTCATCATCCCGGTCGCCATTCGCATCGGCGAACACACGACCACGATGTTGCTGGACCACGCCGAGGCGACTCTCGAGGTCAGCGATACGACCGCTCCGATCGTCGTCAACGCTGACGGGAACGGCTTCTTCCGAGTCGCGTACGACGAAGCGCTCCGAGACCGGATCGGGGTGGAAGCGCTGAGCGGCTTGAGCACGGTCGAGCGTTACAACCTCGTCGACGATGCCAGCGCTGCGTTCGTCGCCGGGCGCCTGACGGCTACGGAACTGCTGATCTTCCTCCATGCATTCTCTGCTGAGCGCGAATTGGCCGTCTGGCAGGCAATCGTTGCGGCCTTGCGCCGACTCAACAGGATCATCGATGGCCCGGCGCAGATTCCTTTCGCTGCGGCCGTTCTGGAGTTGGTCTCACCTGCGCTGACAGACCTTGGCTGGGTCCAGGTCGAAGGCGAGCTGGACCTCCGATCCAAGCTTCGCGGTCTGTTGGTGACCACCGCTGCGACGATCGGCGCTGACAGCGAGGCCCGCCGAAGGTGCCGATTGATCCTCGACGGCTACAACCACGGTGAGGGAACCGATCCCGAGATGATCGCCGCTGCCACCACCGTTGTTGCTTCGATCGGTGACGAGTCGGATTTCGATCAGTTCGTGGCCGGTTTTCGGGCCGCATCGACTCCCCAAGATCAGCTGCGCAACCTCTATGCCCTGGCCGAGTTCGACAGCGAAGCGCTGATCACTCGGGCGTGTGCGTTCGCACTGAGTGGAGAGGTCCGGTCACAGAACGCCCCGTATCTGCTCCAGCGATGCATCGCGAACCGCACTCACGGAGCGCTCGCGTGGACCATCGTTCGCAAGAACTGGGACAAGGCGAACTCGTTGTTCCCGAACCCGTCGATTGTCAGGATGGTCGACCCTGTCAAGACACTGAATACACCTGAGAGTGTCAGCGATGTGCAGGGGTTCTTCTCCGAGCATCCCATCAAACAGTCAGCGAAGACCTTGGCCCAGGTGCTGGAGCGACAGCGGGTCAACGCAGCCGTGCGAGATCGAGATGCCGTTTCATTCGCCGAGTCGTTGCTCGGCGCCTGACGGGCAGCGCGACGCGAGCGCCAGACCGGGCAAGTAGCGCGTACGAACACCGATAGATAGGGTTGCCAGCTTCGCAGTGCGGATCAGTTCGTGATCCAACGAGGTACCCAACATGTCGACAATCCAAACTCGCCGGAGATCGGTGTTGATCGCCCTCGCGAGCGTCTTGACCGCTTGCCTCGCCGGGCTCGGCCATCTGGCCGTCGTTTCGGCTGCGCCCATCGCATCGGTACTGGACGAGAACAGCGAACTTCGCGGTGCAGCGGCTGCGCTGTCGCCCGCGCTGCGGCTCAACCTGGACACCAGCAAGCCGATCTTTCCGATGCAGGTGACACCTCGCTGTTACATCCTCGACAACTTCGGCGAGGCCCGTTCAAGTGGACGATCGCACGAGGGGACTGACATCCTCGCCACCCTTGGCCAAGAGGTGTACGCCGTTGTCGACGGCACTCTCGGCAATCAGGTCATCGACGGCGGCCCGAACTCCAGTCTGTCCGGGAACGGCTGGCGGTTGACGGCGGCGAACAGCAAGACCTGGTACGTGTTCATGCACCTGTCGGGTTTCGCGCCGGGATTGAGCAACGGATCGGTCGTCAAGCAAGGTCAGTTGATCGGATTCGTCGGCAACACGGGGAATCCCGGTCCCGACAACTTCCATCTCCACTTCGAGGTCCACCCGAACGGCGGGAACGCGATCAATGCCTTGACAGTGATCCCGATCCCCGCCGGCTGCACCGTCTACTGAGGGTGGACGAGTGCCCAGGGTGATTCACTGACGCGCTGCCTCCACGCGACGGAGTGCGGCCATCTGCGAGCGCAGGCCGCGATTGTTCCTTCTGTCGCGACAATCGGCGCCAGCGTCGGACGGTCGGACCTCGCAGAGCTTCGGTATCGGCGTTCGCGCCTCACGACAAAGGGCTGCCACGAAGCGGCCTTACAGACCGCCGACCTTGCGGGCGACGGTTCTGGTAAGGCCGCCATGGTGGAGCTGAGGGGAATCGAACCCCTGGCCTCGACTGTGCGATAGTCGCGCTCTACCAACTGAGCTACAGCCCCGTGAATGCGGTCGTCACTCTAGCGGTGGCGGCGTCAATTGCCGAAACCTGATTGGCCGAAACTGACTGGGGCAGACATGTCCGGCTCAGGCAGCGCGGAACCAGGTGTTGTCCGGGTGCTGAGCGTGACGTTCGATCTCGCGCAATTGAACAAGGCGATAGCAAAACGCGCACAGCGAGAGGAACGACAACGCCAGTGCGTACATCATCACCGTCGACTTGGTGGTGGCTGCCAGGAACAGCGAGCCGCAGAAAGTCATCGTGAGCAGGAACAACACGTTGGTCCGACGCCGACGGACGAGCTCGCGACTGGCTGACGGACGATGCACATGGGCCTGACGATGGCCGTGAGTCTGCTCGGAATGCGAGCGGATCGATGCGTCTGCGTGGGTTCGGCGCTGCAACGAGGCGGTGTTCTGGTTCTCGCGCCCGGGGGCGGGAACCACCGTCAAGGCCCGATGAACCTGGCCGGGCCTACCGGCGGCCACCGGCCGAGCGAGCGGGGACTGCACGAGCGGGCGTGACATCGATCGCATCGGTGCCATTCCCCGCGTCGGCACAGAACGCTGCAGGCTCGAGAGTTGGCGGCTGAAGTCCGATACCGAACTACCGGGACGATTGTCGTTCCGGCTTCTGAGTAACGGGGGAAGAAGAACAGCGGCCCAAGCCGCGGCAACTGCGAGAAGAACAATTCGTTCCACTTATTCACCGCTTCTTGTGTGAGATGGACAGGTCATGATCAGAAATTGAAATCCGAACGAAGTGTTGGCACCGGGATGGCGCTGTCACGAGTCCGTAACATCATTACGATTGTACAACATTCGCGCCATCAGCCGCAACGTCTGCCGGTCGACGGTACGTCCCGGACCGGCCGCCCGTCTTTTCCCACAACGCAAGTTCACCGATCACCATTGCCTTGTCAGCGGACTTGCACATGTCGTAAATGGTGAGCGCCGCAACCGAACATGCATGAAGGGCTTCCATCTCGACGCCCGTCCGGTCGACGGTGTCGACCTGCGATTCGATCGCGATGTGGTCATCGCCGATCTCGAAGTTGATGTACACCGACCCGACCAGAAGCGGATGACAGAGCGGGATCATGTCTGACGTTCGTTTCGCAGCCTGGATTCCGGCGACCCGGGCGACGGCCAGCACATCGCCCTTGTTCACTTCACGATTCGCGATCGCCGCGGTGGTCTCAGGCTTCATCGTCACGATGCAGCGGGCAACCGCGCGGCGATGGGTGGGCTCTTTCGGGGTGACATCGACCATCCGGGCTCGGCCGAGCGGATCGAGGTGGGTGAAGGAGAGGTCTGACATGTGGTGAACAGCGTAGTGAAGGATCGGGGTGTCGACGGGCACCCTCGGCCGTCGAGGCCTCAGGATCGAGCCGGACCGGTGTCGACAACCTCGAACGCCGTTCCCGGAATCGCGGACAACTGGCCGAGGTCGTCGTCGTTCCAACCAGGGCTCGGCGCACCCTGAAAGAACCAGTTGCTGCCGTTGTCGGCGACGATCAAGCCATACTGCTGCATCGCAACGGCGATCACCCTCGCCTGGCCGGTGAGGCTGCTCAGGTCGTAGTCGTTGCGAAGGCGGAGCCGCATCCCCATCGGGGGCAACGCGGTGTCCGTCCTGCTCGACGCAAAATGCGTCGCTGGCAGGATGTATGCCCGCTGCGTCTGAGCAAACGTGACGCGGATCGCATGGGTAATGCGGCCGGCCGCCACCTCTTCGTACCGGACCAGACCGGGGAGAATCGCCAAGCCGGCAGCATCGGCGCTCGTCCAGCCGAGCGGGCGCAGGGCATTCGACGTGAGATCGAATCGAGCACCGGAGTACGCATCCCAGCCCGTGGCCGTTCGGCTTGCGGCATACAGCTCGAACAGTTGGCAGGTGCCCTGCTGCAAGACGATGACGTGCCGATCGCCACCGGTCGCACCGACCTCGCCTTCGACCGGGGCATCGAGGGGAACCGGGTATGGCCCCGGGTCACTTTCGTCAGCGACCTCGAAATCGACGGGAACGAGGGCTTGAGATGGTGGCACGACAACGAAGGGAATACCGTATGAAGGATTCTCGCCGAAATCAGGATGAAGGTTGTCGCCGCCGATCGATTGGATCTTGGCGATCGTGGCTGCAGACCCGGTCCGCAATGCGATGCCATCGACGCGGGTGTTCCAGGCGTTGTCCGGCGGGAAGACGCTGCAACCTCCAATCACCGAGTCCGAACCGGCGGGCCGCAGACGCTGAGCGACCGCAGTGCCCGACGCTGGTCCTCGGACGTCGATCGGAGCAGCGATCACCAGGCCCGCCACCAGGCCCGCCACCGCGACCACTGCAGTCACGACGACCACCGGCATCCCGACCCGGACTCTGGAAGTCCCAACGGGCCGGAGTTCGCCCGACCGTCCGATCGCAGGACGGCCGGAGCGTGCCACGATTCTCAACCGCCGATCTGGCTCATCGAGCGCGATGGTCGGATGAAGTTGACCTGGTTGATTTGATGACCAGCCCATTTCGTGCCGACGGCACGCTGGATCTCGCCAGCGAGATCGTCGTCGCTCGCCCCGGATCGCATCGACTTCAGCAGATCGAACTCGGTCGTTGCGAACAGACACGTGCGGAACTGACCATCAGCGGTGATCCGAACCCGATCGCAGTCGCCGCAGAACGGTTTGGTGATCGTCGGGATGACACCGATCATGCCGCGCCCGTCCAGGTAGCGCCAGCGGTCGGCCGGCGCCGCCCCGCGAGCGGGAACTTGCTCGATCGGATAGACCGCAGTGATCGTCGAAACGATCTCATCCTGACTGACGACCTTGTCGTTCATCCAATGACCGGATGCATCGAGCGGCATGAACTCGATAAAGCGGACCTCGACGTCGTGGTCCCGGCCGAACGTGGCCAGGTCGACGATCTCGTCGTCATTGGTCCCACGTTCGATGACGGCGTTGATCTTGACCGGGGAGAACCCGGCCTGTTTCGCGGCCTCGATGCCATCGAGCACCCGGACGAGTTCGTCGCGCCTGGTCATCTTGACAAACTTCTCGCGCTGCAACGTGTCGAGGCTGATGTTGGCGCGGTCAAGGCCCGCGTCACGCAGTTCGTGGGCGAGGAGGCGGAATGACGAACCGTTGGTGGTGATCGACAGATCGGGCTTGCGTCCCGCATGGGGCGACGCCGACGAAGCCGGCACGCGGAGTTGGGCCAACTTGTGGACCAGAACAGGGAGGTGGGCTCGAACCGTCGGCTCGCCGCCGGTGAGGCGAAGCCCGTCGACCTCGAACCGCTCGACGAAGATCGCCGAGAGACGGTGGATCTCTTCGAAGCTGAGGACATCGCTACGCGGGAGCCACTTCATGCCTTCCTCGGGCATGCAGTACGTGCAGCGAAAGTTGCATCGGTCGGTGACCGAGATGCGTAAGTCGCGAATGGTGCGCCCGAAGGGATCGACGAGATCCATCCGTGCAGGCTACGTGGAAGATGACCCGCTTCGTCGGTCGGAGTGCCGGGCAGACCTGCGGGCGTCAGATCGACAGTAAGTAGACCAACACCTCGCCGCCGGCGGGGACCGTTTCACCATCGGGCACCTCGGCGATCGCTGTCGCAACAGAGCTTGCCGAGAGTTGATGACTGCCCTGGGCGCTCGCCGAGGACACGTGATATCGACCATCGGCTTGGAATCGTCCCTGGACGCGCTGATAGTGCACCTTGCCGTCCGGCGACCGACGGAGTTCCGAATCAGCGATTGCGATCAGGGTCGGCCTCATCCGCTCGTCGGTGTGACCCATCATCTGACGAAGCGCCGGTCTCGCGAGGAGCTCGAAGCTGACCATCGACGAAACGGGATTCCCCGGCAGCCCGAAGACCGGAATCATCCGACCGCTGCCGTTGCAAAGTTGGCCGAACGCGAACGGTTTCGCAGGCTTGATCGCGATCTCCATCCAGGTCATGGATGCGATTCGAGACAAAGTCATCTTCACGACGTCGTAATCACCCATGCTGACGCCCCCGCTCGTGATGATCGCATCGCACGAGTCGGCGGCCGATCGCAGCGTGGCCTCGAGCGCAGCTTCGTCGTCGCGAACGACGCCGAAGTCGACCGGAATCGCCCCTGCTTCGGCGACCATCCCGAGCAGCATCGTCTTGTTACTCTCGCGGATCTGGCCACGAAGCAGTGGGCTGCCGTCGTCGATCAACTCATCCCCCGTGGACAGCACCGCCACCCGGGCGCGGGGAAAGACCGAGACGTTTCGCGCGTTGACGCTGGCGAGGACTCCGGACACCGCCGGGCGAATCACGGTTCCCGCGGCATAGACCAACGTACCAGCGGCGATGTCATCGCCCGCCCTTCGAATCGCCTGCCCGGCGCGCACCGAGGAGAGGATTCTGACCCGAGCTCCATCGTCGAGCCGCTCGGTGTTCTCGACGAGCACCACTGCGTCGGCGCCAGGTGGAATCGGTGCGCCAGTCATGATCCGGATCGCTGCGCCGGCTTCGAGAGACTCGTCACCCGTCGCCCCGGCAGCAACTTCGGCGACAACGGGCAGCTCGGCGGGGACGGAATCTGTGTCGGAAGCAATGACTGCGTACCCATCGACCGCACTGTTGTCGAACCCGGGAACGTCATCCGTTGCGGACACGGGTTCGGCGAGGACGCATCCGCGGGAGTCCTCGAGCCCGGCGCTGACCACCGCGAGGGGCGAGCACTCGGCCAACACGATGTCGCGAGCCTGCTGGATGGACACGCTCAACCTGATCATCTCGTGCACGGTAGCGGCGGCACCACGCAAGACTGCGAGGTGACACTGCCCGTTCAGTCGGCGAACAGCACAAGAGGAGCACAGGATGGACGGGGAAGTTTCGAGCGAGCGACCGGCGCCCTATCCAGCGTTCTCATCCGACGGGCACACGGTTCGGTGGGAGTCGTGGGATATCGGCCAACCCGACGCAGCGGGCGGCGAAGAAACGCTGACGATCACCTGGGAGAACGAGGCCTGGACTGCATCGGGTCAGGTAGGTCGCGAGGCGGTCCACTACGTGATCCGGATCTCGCCGAGTTGGCACGTCCGCCAGTTCCTGCTGTTCCGCGACATGGACGACCCCGACCTGTGGCTCGGCACGGACGGCCACGGTCGGTGGGGCGAGATGAACGGCGAACACAGGCCGGATCTGGATGGCTGCGTCGACCTCGACCTCGGGTGCACGCCATTCACGAACACGCTGCCGATCCGCCGCCTTCCTCTCCACATCGGTCACTCGGCGGAAATCACCGTTGCTCGTGTCGACGTCGAGACACTTGGTGTCCGGCCGGAGCATCAGCGCTACACCCGGCTCGACACCCATGATTGGCGGTTGGAGCGACTGGAAACGGGGACCACACACGACTTCGAGGTGGACCGCCACGGATTGGTCATCGACTGCCCGAACGTCTACAGACGCGTCACCTGAGTCGGGTTCAGCCCTCGGAAAGGATTCGTTCCAATTCGATTCGCAATGCAGGACCGTACTGAGGGTGATCAAGACCGATCTCGACCACGGCAGCGAGCCAACCAACGGGATTGCCGGTGTCGAATCGTTTGACGTCTCGCAGCACCCCGTGGAAGGGTCCGCTCGCAGCCTGGACCCGCAACGCGTCGGTGAGCTGCAGTTCACCGCCGGCGCCCGGACGGAGATCGGCGATGGCCTTGAAGATGTCCGGGGTGAGAACGTATCGCCCGATGATGATCAGGTCGCTGGGCGCATCGGCGACCGCCGGCTTCTCGACCATGTCGGTGATCGCGACGACACCGTTGCTGTCGATCTCACCCTTGGGGACGATCACTCCGTATGCGCCGACTTCTTGCTTCGGAACCCGCTTGAGCCCGACGACGCTGCCGTCGGTGCGTTCGCAGACGTCGCACATCGCTGCCAACAACTCGCTCGAGCCCATCAGTTCATCCGGGAGCAGCACCGCGAACGGCACGTCGCCAACGGCCTCTGCAGCGCAGCCCACTGCGTGGCCGAGCCCGAGTGGTTGGTCTTGGTAGGCGAAGCTGATTCGCACATCCGCTCCAACGCGACGGAGCCGATTCGCGACGTCACCACGACCACTGCTCTCGAGCTTGGCGATGATCTCCGGTGCCGGATCGAAGTAGGCCTCGATCGACGGCTTGGTCCTGCTGTTGACGATCACGATGTGATCGATGCCAGCTCCCACGCACTCATCGATGACGAGCTGAAGCGCAGGGACATCGACGATCGGCAACAACTCCTTGGGCACCGCTTTCGTTGCTGGGAGGAACCTGGTCCCCAGACCGGCTGCGGGGATGACTGCCGTACGCGCTCGCATGGTGACCGACACTACAAACCCGGTAGCGTTGGCACTCTCATTACGAGAGTGCCAACACCTTGCGGAGTGCCGTTCATGCCCACCTATGTCTACAAGTTCATCGACACAGGCGAGACCCTCGAAGTCCAACAGGCCTTCAGCGATGACGCCCTTACCGAGGCACAGCATCCGTCCACCGGCGAGATGCGTGCCGTAAAGAAGGTTTTCCTTCCGGTTGGTGTCAGCTTCAAAGGTGGCGGCTTCTACAAGACCGACAGTCGCGGCGGCAGTTCCTCGAGTTCTGCATCGGCGACCACGGCCGCTTCGTCAGGCGAGGGTGGATCGTCCGGTTCGGGCTCGGCCGAGAAGAGTTCGTCTTCGAGTTCGCCAGAGTCCGGTTCCTCCTCCACGCCTGTGCCGGCTTCGGCGCCCGCCGCATCATCGGGCGGTTCATCGGGCGGTTCATCGGACAGCTCGACAGGCAGCTCGACTCCGAGCGCCGCTGCAGCAAGCTGACCGCCGCGAGCTGAACGAACGTCGCGAGCCGAGCGATAGGCTGCGCTGTCTTCCTCCCCGCTTCGACATCGTCGCGCCCGAGGAGGCCGTTATGCGCTGGATGCCGCGTCTTCGGATGCTGTTCGCTCGTCGCCCGTGGATCTACTGGCTGTTTACCTCCGTCGTCGCCGGAGTGATCGTGGTCCAGGTGGTCGACGCGCAGGCCGAGGTGCGCTCTGCACGAGACTCGTGGGGCATGACGACCACGGTGTTCGTCGCCCGAGCTGAAATCAGAATCGGTGAACCGATCGGGCCTGCCGTCTCCGCGCGGCAGTATCCGCGTGCCGTCGTACCGGCCACCGCGCTTCACACGTTTGCGGATGCGGCGATCGCCACACGCTCGATCAGCGCCGGCGAGATCTTGACCGAGCTCGACATCTCCCATTTCGGCGGGCCGCTTGCACTGTTGCCAGACGACTGGCTGGCCATCACCATCGACGGACCGGTCGACGGGGCATACGCCGTCGGCGATCACGCCGCGATCCTCGCCAACGGTGATCTCATCAGCGCCGAAGCGGTCGTGATACGCGTGTTGGCTGATGCGGTGATGGTCGGCGTGCCGGCCGAATTTGCGCCGGCCGTCGCCCACTTCGTGGCCCAACGCCTCGCGGTGATTGCGTTGTCAGCAGGCTGAGACCTCCACGGTGAACGGAAGGCCGCACGCAACGGAGCGTTCGTCAGCGCCAGCCGGTTGCAACGATCGTCAAGACCGCGACGCCGAGCACCACTCGGTAGATCACGAACGGGGTGAAGCTCCGGGTGCGAATCCACTTGAGCGTTCCCCACACCGCCACCCATCCGCTGATCGCAGACGTGATGATTCCCACCACCATCGGCACCAGAAGACCCTCGGGTACGCCGTCGGCGACCAACTTGAACATCTTGTACGCGACCGCGCCGGCAGTGACGGGAAGGCTCATCAAGAAGCTGATCCGTGCTGCCGAGTCACGATTGAACCCCAGGAACCGCCCCGCAGTGATCGTGATCCCTGAGCGGGAGGTGCCAGGATTCAGCGCCAGGACCTGCGCCAATCCGATTCGGATGGCGTCTCCCGGCGCGTACTCGTCCATGCTGCGCCGACCAACGGTGCGGTCTGCGACGTACAGCAACAGACCGAACACAATCAGGCTGATCGCGATGATGGTCGGGGTTCCGAGGCGATTGTCGATCGTGCTCTCGAACAGCGCTCCGACCGCCGCCGCAGGAATCGACGACAGGACGAGCAGCCAGGCGAGACGGCCTTCCGGTGTGGACGGTTGCTCCCGCTTGAAGACGAGCCGGAGCCCGTCGCGCACATACACCACCAGATCACGACGAAAGTAGGCAATGATCGCAATCAGCGTTCCGAGGTGAAGCGCCACGTCGAAGGCCTTCTCGACCGAGGCGTTTTCGAAGTCGTTCCATCCGAACAGCCACGGCACCAACAGGAGATGACCGCTGGACGAGATGGGAAGGAACTCGGACAGGCCCTGAACCAGACCGAGGATGATGGCATGGACGATGGGCACAAGGAGTGTCTAGTGGATCGAGGTGCCCGGCACCACACGCGCGGTCCAGGGGCGCGCTTCGTCCCAGTGATGGCCGGCGATGCGTCCGAGACGCAGCTTGGCCAGGAAGTCGGCGGGGCCATCGAAGTCCGGCATCTCGACGAATGCTGCGCCGAGCGCGAGTGGCACATGGGCGTCGCTCCCGGCGCCACGGGCAAGGGCGTGTTCGTCGGCGAACGCAGCAGCCTTCGCGTTCAATGACGACAATGAGGTCTTCGCATTCAACACCTCGATGGCATCGATCATGCCGGCGTCGGCCAAGTCTCGCATCGCGACCTCGGTGAGGTTGCGGCGCATCGGATCGAATGGATGGGGGATGTAGACCAGCCCACCTTGGTTGCGGATCTGGCGGGCCGCTTCGTCGGCGCGGAGCCCTATCGGGACCCGCTCGGTCAGGAACAAGCCGATCACCTCACCGGCGTGGGTCTTCACTTCTTCGCCAACAACCACCCGACACGGCAGCGAGGCTGCCAGTTCGACGGCGCCTTTGATCGCGTTGTGATCAGTGATACACAACACGTCGAGTCCGCACGCAACAATCGACGCAGCGATCTCGGCTGGTGTTGTTGTGGAGTCGCCACTCCACATCGTGTGACTGTGCATGTCGACCCGCACGTAACCCGGCTCGAGCGGGCGCCCGAGATGGGGATGCCGGGCGAGAGCTTCGAGCGATGACATCCCTGCAACGTATCCGGCCTCCACACCGTGCCATCATCGGCGGATGGCCTGGAAGCACAAGTCCAAGTTGATGTTCGTCACCGGCGGGCGCGGGCTGCTCGGCCAACACCTGCAACGGAGTCCGGAAGCGGAGAAATGGGAACTGCTCGCGCCAGGATCGCGGTCGTTGGACGTGCGCCAGCGAGACGCAGTCATGTCGATGGTCAGGGAGTGGAAACCACGCTGCATCGTTCATCTCGCGTACCAACGCGACGATCGCCGGACGATCGTCGACGGAAGCCGCAACGTCGCGGAGGCGGCTGCGTCATGCCGCGCCAGACTGATCCACCTCTCGACAGATGTCGTGTTCGGCGGCCGTTCGGTGCCGTACGTCGAAACCGATCCGACCTTCGCGATCAGTGACTACGGTCGGATGAAGGCAGACGCAGAGGTCGCCGTGATGGCAGCCTGCCCGAGCGCCGTGATGATCCGAACGTCGCTGCTCTATGCGACGGACACGCTCGCGAACATCCAGCTCGATGTGCAGCGGGCCCTGCGCGGTGAGTCGGCGATGTCGTTTTTCACCGACGAGTATCGTTGCCCGACTCACGTTGCCGACGTTGCCAGTGCGTGTGCCATCCTGGCGTCGATGCCCGAAGTCGCGGGCCCGCTCCATGTCGCGGCCCAGCAGACCTTGAGTCGGGCCGAGTTCGCCGTTGCGACGGCCACGTGGTTGGGTCTCAACCCCGCCGGCCTGCGCACATCGACCTTGGTCGACACCGGTCTGAACCGTCCTGGCCGATTGGTGCTCGATTCGTCCCTGGCTGCGACGCTCGGCATCAGGTGCCGGTCGGTCGCGGAAGCGTACCGATAGAGCGGTCACCGCTGCCGATCACCGCAACCGGATCGATGATGTCATGTGACGGTTCGGTGGAACTTGTCCATCAGATGGCGGCCGGCCCGCACCGGCGCATACTTGGCCGGTCCGAGACCGGGGATGCATTCGATGACCGCGTCCCAGTTCGCATTGTGGAAGAACGCAATGCTGGTCCGACGTGGCGACTTGGGCAGTTCGACGACGCGGTGCACTGTGGATCGCCAACGATCGTTGGTCCACTGCGCGAGGGTGTCGCCGATGTTCACGACGAAGCCGTCCGCGACTGCGTCGACAGGGATCCAATCACCATCAGACAATTTCGCCTCGAGGCCGCTGATGCCGGGGGCGGTGCGCAGGATGGTCAGCGTTCCGTAGTCGGTGTGTGCACCCGCACGCAATTGACCGGGCAGCGGCGTGTTGTCGAGGGCCGGATTGTCGAGGGCCGGATTGTCGAAGGCTGGATTGTCGAAGGCTGGATAGTCGAGGCAGCGCGCTGCGCTCACGTGCTGATCGATCATCGGGCGGAAGTACCCGATCGGCAGGCGTAGCGCCAGCGCCATCAGCTCCAACATTCGGGCGGCAAGTCCCGCGGCGTGCGCAGAGTAGGTCTCGAGATCTGCCCGAAACGTGGTTGGTTCAGTCGGCCACAGATTCGGGGAACGCACCCAGGCCTCGTCAGGGTCGAGCGGAATCGAATCCCCCACTGATATCGGACCGAACGAGAACGTCTGCTTGCGATCCGGTGGAGTGCGATCCCCCATCGAAGAGGCCAAGGTCTCGGCACCCAGCGCCTGGTAGCCGTAGGGGTAACCGGGATACGGCATCCGCACCTCGTCGCGATATTCGACCGCTTGCTCGAAGAACGACGTGGTCGCAACCCATGCTCTTTCGATCACTGCGCGGGGTACGCCGTGACCCACGATCTGGAAGAAACCGAACTGCTCGCACGCCTGGCCGATCTGGTTCGCTACCGACTCGGCCGAGCAGGAGAGATCGATCACCGGGATCTGTCGGCCGGCACGGGTCACGGCGCGTTCACGCACCGCTCATCGTGACATCGCCGATAACCAGACTGACTCCAGCCGCTCGCATCGGTAACCAATCGATGTCGCCACCGACCTCGACGATGTCGTGGAGCATCCGCTGCAGCGTGGAGGCAATCGTGAACTCGCGTACCGGTCCGCCAAGTTGACCGTTGTTGATCAACAGTCCTGAGGCACCTGTCGAGAAGTCTCCGCTTATCGGGTTGACGCCGCTGTGCAGGCCCTGCACGCTCTGGATCAGCACCCCGTCGGTGACGTCGGCGATCAATTCGGCCTGACACCGTGAACCGGGCTGGAGCTGCATCGCGAGACAGCCGACCCCGGGCGTGCCCTTGAAACCACCACGGACGGCATTTCCGGTGCTGGCGGTGCCGG
>JANOEM010000069.1:0-5971 GCA_031413195.1 Actinomycetes bacterium | reverse complement strand
TTCATCCACTTCGACCATGCCCTCCTCGTTGATCAAGGCGCGGCGTCTTCCCTCCTGGCTGCCGACAGGCGTCCAGTAGAGACCGAACAGCCACACCAACTACCCGTGGGGGTGGGCGCAGTGCGGCAACACACCGTTCCGTTGGTACAAGCAGAACACCCACGAAGGCGGCGTCCATGTGCCCATGGTTCTCCATTGGCCCAACGGTGTCCCAGCGGAGCAGAACGGCACCAAGCGCGAGCAGTTCGTTTTCGTCTCCGACATCGTGCCCACCATCTACGACTTGATCGGTGTGCACCCGCCGGCAGTGCGTCGCGGCCTCGATCAGATGCCCGTCACCGGCCACTCGTTCTCCGCTGCACTTGTTGACCCCGTTGCTCCGGCCACGAACACGGTGCAGTACTTCGAGAACGGCGGCAGCATGGCGCTGGTCGCCGGCGAATGGAAGGCGGTGCTGAAGCACACGCTGGGAGCCGACTACTCGACCGAAGCATGGGAGCTGTACCACCTCGCTGTCGATCGTTCCGAATGCAACGATCTTGCAATCGCCCATCCGGACAAGCTGGCCAAGATGGTCGCGCTGTGGGACAGCGAGGCCGAGCGCCACGGCGTGTTCCCGCTCGACGATCGTGGCGTCGCCTTGTTCGGTGCGCGCTTTCGTCCCCGTTCGCCCCACCCCGAGAACCGGCGTTACGTCTACCGCCCGCCGATGTCGCCGATGCCGGGCCAGGCATCTGCCGCGATCGGTGGTCGTCATGTCGATCTCACCGCTCGCGTCACGCTTGCGCCTGGCGACGAGGGCGTCCTGTTCGCGACCGGCACCCAGAATTCAGGCGTGTCGATGTTCGTCCAAGGTGGCCGGTTCGTGCTCGACTACAACGCGTTCAGTTCGCACACGATCATCGAATCGGCTGACGAACTCCCGACGGGAGATGTCGAGTTGGCCGTCCGCCTTCGTCGCGGCGAGGGCATGCTCGGCCGGGCGGAAATCGTCGTCAACGGCGAAGTCGCCGGCTCGGCCGACCTCGGCCTGTTCATGCGGATGATCTCGTCGATCGGTCCCAGCGTCGGCGGCGACCACGGTTCACCGGTCTCCGAGCGATACGAGGCACCCTACGAGTTCACGGGCATCCTCCACGAGATCGTCGTTCAAGCCAGCCCCGAGAAGTACGCCGACGTCGCCGACGCGACGGTACGTGCCGAGATGTCACGTCAGTAACGGCCGACCAACTCCGTCGCGTCGAGAACCGCAAACTGAATGTGTCAACCGACCGCTTTTGCGCGATTGAGGCATTCAGTTCGGCAGCGAACGCCAGCGCGAACGTCCCGTCAGCGATCTAGGTTGTGGCGATGACGTCTGGATCTGAACAATCCCCGAGTCTCGGCGAGTTGATCAGTGTGGCGGGTTCGGACGGATCGGCGGCGCTGGTGTCTCTCTACGGCGGCCATGTGGTGTCGTGGAAGACAGCCGACGGCCGTGAGCGACTGTTCGTCTCCAGCCGGGCGACGACGGCTGATGGTGCGGCGATCCGCGGTGGCATCCCGATCTGTTTTCCGCAGTTCGCGGCGCTCGGGCCGCTGCCCAAGCACGGCTTCGCACGGAACTCGATGTGGACTCGCCTCGGCGAATCGACGTTTGCCTTGGAGGTTGCTCCCGACTCGTGGGACGGATGGCCGAACAGTTGCTCGTTGATCCTTGATGTGCTGCTCGGTCCCGCGACGCTCACGACGATGCTGCGCGTGTTCAACCACGGAGCCGGGCCGTTCTCGTTCACGGCGGCGCTCCACACGTACCTGGCCTGTGGCGACGTGACATCGGTTGTCGTTTCCGGGCTCGACGGTTGCACAACCCATCAGGGAGGTCGGATCTCCGGCGACATCGCGTTCGGCGACGGCGTGGTCGACGTCGACCTCGCCGTGTTGGGCTCCGAGGGGGCGGTCACTGCCGTTGGGATCGGCCGCGACGGTGAGGCAACGATGCTCTGCGCGCAGACCGGCTTTCGTGACGTGGTCGTCTGGAACGTCGGCGCAACTTTGGGCGCGTCGATGGCCGACCTCGGGTCGGGTCAGTGGCGCGAGTACGTCTGCGTAGAGGCTGCTGTCGTCGGCGAAGCGATCGTTCTCGAACCCGGGGCATCTTGGGTCGGCTCGCAGACGCTGGTCGTGATCTGACCGAAGCTCGCAAGCCCGATCAGATCGTGCGTAGTTGGGCCGCGACGGAGGTTCGGGCCGGGCGCCACGCCGCACCAACCCCGACCGCCGTGACTGTCGCGGCGAGCCCGAGCATCAGCAGCAGGAGAGCTGTCACGGGGGTCGTCGAGGAATCGAGCACGGGAATGTCGCCCGCTGAGGACTGCCACAGGGCGCGGCCTGCGAGAGTGCCCAGAACGAGACTGAAACCGGCTGCGACCACTGCGAGGATCCCTGTCAACCAGATCGACGATGCGATCACCTGCCGTGGCCGGAACCCAACCGCGCGCAGGACCGCCACCTCGCGTGATCGTCGACGACTTGCGCTGAGCACGCCGGATGCAAGCGCGACTACGCAGAGACCGACGTAGAACCACACCAACGTGCGCACGATTGGGGTGGCCTCCACCAGGTGGGCGATCTCGGATGGCAAAGGAGATACGCCTGGAATCACGAGCAGATCAGTCTCACCGATGCTCGCCCGCAGCGACGTTGGATCGGTGCCGGCAGCGAGGGAGATGAGCACACCGCTGAGCTGCACCTCTCCGCCGAGCGCCTGAAGTGTTTCGAGCGACATCGACGCTGCGTCGCCGAAGTTCCCGTTCCCGAGGATCGGGAAGATTGCTTCACCGACCACGCTCAATTGGGTCAGGCCATTTGCGCCATCCACGGTGATCAGCTGACCAACGGCGATGTCCAGCCGGGCAAGGGTCCGAGGACCGAGCACGACTTCCATTGGACCGGTCGGCAGACGCCCCGATCGCATCGTCGGGTAGGTCGATCCGCGCAGCGGGGTGATCGCGAAGATGTCGACATCGGCGCCCCCGATCGGTGCTGCGGTCCGGTCGTAGCGGGCGAGGCCGACGACGTCGCTGCGATCGAGCAGCGTCGCTTCTACATCTTCAATTGATCCGCTGTCGACTGAACGTTCGACAGCTGCGTCGAAGGCCCAACCCTGGTTGCGGGGCGTCGAGGCCAGCGTGTTGGCGCTCTCGACCCAGGTGAGCGAAGCGATAAGGCCGGTACCGAAGACGATGAGCGCGATGACTGTGATGCGCAGAAGCCGGCGAATCGGCGATGCTCCTGCGGCGACCGTAGCCACGCCGATTCCAGCGGCTGGGAACAAGGACGCCCACCGGATCGACCGGGACGATCCGCCGTTGAACACGGCCGAACCATCGACCCGTCGCACGATCCATTGAGCGATGAGCAGCCCGAGGCCAAGGAGCAGTGCGGCGGTCAACCCACCGACGGCAAGCACCGACCCGTCGAACCAGACTCCCGTCACCGGATCCGCCTGGGCGGCGACTCCGGCGTGCACCAGCGGCGACGACAGGACCGCAACTACGGGGGCGATCACCAGTCCCGCGGCGACGGCCGTGGCGACGGGAACGAGCGCGGCGACAGTGAGCGACTTCGGTTCGATCCCCATGGCTCGGAGCGCTTGATCGTCGTCGACTGTCTTGGCCAGTTCTCGACCTGCCAGGAGCAGCAGGATGGTCAGGGCAGCGAGGCCAGCGCCTGCACAAAGGGCTAAGAATGCGTTGGCCTCGGCCTGCAAACCGCTGTCGATATCTCCGCCGAAGGGGTTCGAGACAAAGGTCGAGTCCGGATGCCGTAGCAAGATTTCGGCAGGCAGCGCGTCTGACCCGGCTCCGGCCACGAGTCGAACGAGCAGCGTGGGTCGAAGCGCTTGGCCGAATTCGGAGGCAAGGATCACCGGCGCCCAACGCTTGCCAAACGCGGGTGTGCCGTTCGCGCTCGGCTGGCTACCGTTCGCGCCGACGTCGAGCGGGGTGAGATGGATGCCGACAATCGTGACGTCCTGCGAAATGCCGAATGGTCCGAGTAGGCGCGTGTCGTCACCGACTTGCAGGTCGGCCTTGTCTGCGTAGGCCCGGTTGATGGTGATCTCGTCGGCCCGGGCCGGGTTGGCGCGTCGACCTTCGAGGATCACGGGACGGATGATGGTCTCGCCGAAGCCGGGACCGATGCCAGCGAACATGCCGAAACCGTTGGGGTCACGTCCCTCTGGATAGGTCGGGAAGTAGCTGAAGGCTGCCGCCACGCGTATCTCGGGTCGTGCTCGGAGGTCGGCGAGGAGGGGATCGATGTCCTCGGCTGTGGTGCTCCCGAGGATCGACGCAGTGTCAGTTCGGGCGACCAACCGATCGAACGCTGTCGCCGACCGGCGCGCCCCGTTCGCGGCGCTCAACGTGAAGCCGACCGCGCCGGCCGTGATCAACGCAATGACAAGCAGGCCCCGCCAGCGCCGGCGGAACGTCGAGCGACACAACGCCCCTACGACACCCACGGAAGCTCTTCGTCCACCACGTCAGTAAGCCGTATCGTGCGGGTAAGCGCAAGCAGGACAACCCCCCGCTGATTTGGGTGCTACCACCCGCAGTCAGCGGTCTCCGCCCTTGACGAGCCGGGTCTGACCCGTGATCCACGAGGCCGCCGGTGATGCGAGGAAGACTACCGCGTTCGCCAGTGTCAGTCGTGTTTCCCCACTTGCTGCATGCGGTCGGCTTCGGGCGTCAAACGTACTCAAGCGTGTCGTCGGCTCATCAGTCGCAACCGTGGTTGTCATCCGCAGTCGGTGGCGATCTTGAGCGCATCGCAGATCTCAGCCATGCGAGACCCACTGAGCGTGCCGATTCGCTCCACGAGCGTGGCGATCGACACCGATTCAACAGAGTCGAGGTTGACCGCGCTGCGTCGCCCGATCGGGTCATCACCGGGTTCGAGGACGACCTCGCTCGGCAAGCCTCGGATGGTCGTGGTGCACGGCGCGATCAGGGCACGTCTCAGCCGGGGGATTGCTGCATCGCGTGACAGCACGACCACGGGCCGCCGGCCGATCTCGGGCGGTTCGCACCACCACAGTTCGCCCCGCTTCGGCACCTCCGTCATGTCGCTGACGCTGCACGACGAAAGGACGCTAGATCGCCCCACTCGTCTCGCTCGTCTATCGGGTGAGCGCCGTACGCCGCGTCATATGCCGCATCGATCTCGGCGCAGCGGTAGCGGGCGAGCAACGCGGTCAGCGCCTCATCGATGAGCGCAGCGTCGGTCGCGCCGACCCGAAGCCTTCGGGCATCATCGAGAAGCTCACGGTTCACGGTCGTACTGAGTCGGGTTCGGTTCATGCCATGATCATGCCATGCATGTGCCATGTGGGCAAGGACGCTGCCCACGCCGACATGGGTGCCACCGCCACACGGCAGCGCCACCGTTCACCCGAGCCGCAGACCCTTCGGGCGGGCAGGGTCGCGGCTCGTGAGTACCAACAGGGCGGCGGCGAGAATTGCGAACCAGATCCATCGTTCGCGGAGGTCTTGACCCGGAACGAGTGACGGAAAGACCTCGACGTCGCGGAATACCACCCCTGACAGAAACGCCGGTCCGACCAACACGACAAGCGCAGCAGTCGGGCCGCCAGGCGCTTGCGTACGCCGTTGAACAATGGTCGAGGAGGCCAGACCGATGGCGGCGAGTGCCGCGACTTCGATGATGACGTCGAAGGTCGGGAATCGCTGCGTGGCGGATGTCGAGACGACCCCGGCGATGACCAACCAGGTCGCGACCGTGATTGCGCCCGCGATCTCGACACGGAGGAGTCGCCGTCGGATGAGAGGTGTTGGTGACGCGGCAACTGTCTCTGCCGCGGGATCGTCGAGCGCGAACCCGAGACCCGCTGTCGAGGCAACGAACGCGAGCGCATACATCTCCGCCAGGTCGTGACCGGTACTCATGCGAGCGACGATCGCGGCCACGG
>JANOEM010000068.1:0-9987 GCA_031413195.1 Actinomycetes bacterium | reverse complement strand
GCGAACAGGGCTATCCACTTGTGGCCGTGATGGGGTCCTCTGGCGCCGACATCGCCGAGGGCTTCAGCGCCCTGCACGGCTGGGGACTCGCGGCGAAGGCACTCACGGACTGCAGTGGCGTGGTGCCGACCATCATGATCGTCGACGGCCCAGCGGTGTCGGGGCCCGCGCTGCTCCTCGGCGTGGCCGACCACGTCGTGATGACCGAAGCCGCATACGCGTTCGTCAGCGGCCCGACGATGGTCGCGGAGTTCACCGGCGTGCTGATGGACAACGAGGAACTTGGAGGGAGTAGTAGCCACGCCCGCTATAGCGGCGCAGCAAGCCTGGTCGCTCCAGACCGCGATGGGGCCATCGCAATGGTCGAGCAGTTGTTGTCGTACCTGCCTGACAACCTCGATCACGAACCGCCGATCGTACAAACCGGCGACGACCCGGACCGGGCGACTCCCGAGGCGGGTGAATTGATCCCACCTTCCTCGACCGGTTCGTATGACGTCCGAAGTGTCATCCGATCGCTCGCCGACGATGAAGAGTTACTCGAACTGCGACCACGATGGGCGTCCAACGTCGTGACCGCCTTGACGAGATTCGACGGCCGGCCCGTCGGTGTCGTCGCCAATCAACCAATCTCGTTGGCAGGCACTCTCGATATTCCTGCTTCGCAGAAGGCGGCACGCTTCGTCTCGTTCTGCGATGCCTTCAACCTGCCGATTCTCACTCTCGTCGACACACCGGGCTTCTATCCCGGCAAGGACCTCGAGTGGCGAGGCATGATCCGCCACGGTGCCCAACTCGTCTTTGCATACGGCCGAGCGACGGTTCCTCGCATCTGCGTCATTCTCCGCAAGAGCTACGGCGGCGCCTACATCGTGATGGACAGCAAGAAGATGGGAAACGACCTGTGTCTCGCGTGGCCCTGGGCAGAGTTGGCGGTCATGGGTGCCGGCCAGGCAGCCGCGATCCTGCAACGACGGGCGACGCCCGAAGAGCGCGCTGCGTTCGAAGTCGACTATTCCGCGCGCCTCCTGAACCCGTACATCGCCGCTGAGCGTGGGTTCATCGACGGTGTCATCGAGCCGGCGGACACTCGTCGCGAGATCTGCCACGCTTTGACGGTGTTGGTCGACAAGCGTGAATCGTTGCAGAGCCGCAAGCACGACAACACGCCGCTCTGAGCGCTTCGATGGAGGAGTTCGGGGGAAGGTGTTGAGCGGGGGCTCCCATTAGGATCTCGATCAATGACGACTCGACCATCTGCTCAGTCGATTGCTTCGTTCGATCGCGAACAGATGTTGCGCAGCCTCGCAGACGACACATTCGACGTCGTGGTCATCGGCGGAGGCATCACCGGCGTGGGGGTAGCGCTCGATGCGGTGTCACGGGGCCTGAAGACTGCCTTGGTCGAGCGACACGACTTTGCATCCGGCACGTCCTCGAAGAGCTCCAAACTGATTCATGGTGGCCTCAGATACCTGCAGCAAGGCGAGATCCGATTGGTCTACGAAGCCCTGCACGAACGTCAACGGTTGCGCAAGAACGCGCCGCACCTGGTCAAAGTGATGCCGTTCATGATTCCGATCCTGACCCGCGACGGCGTCGTCTCGCGTAAGATCGCGCGAGTTCTCGGATCGTCGATGTGGATGTACGACATCACGGGAGGATGGCGGATCGGCAAGCTCCACAAGCGCTTGAAGAAGCCGGCGGCCCTGACCCACCTGCCCACGATGCACGTCGAGCGCCTCGCATCTGCATACCTGTATTACGACGCCTCGGCCGACGACGCCCGTCTCTGCCTGACCGTAGCTCGAACTGCGGCGGCCCGCGGCGCCACCATTGCGAACCGTTGCGAGGTCGTCGAAATCGGCGCCGACACGAATGGGCACGCAGACCGGGTCGTGATCGAGGCCGGCCGCACAGCTCTGCACCCGGAGAGCCGACGAATCTCGATTCGGACGCGCCTGGTCATCAACGCTGCTGGGGTGTGGGCTGACGAAGTTCGAGCACTCGCCGAAGTCGAGAACCCGGATTCGATCCGCCCCGCAAAGGGGGTTCACATCACCGTCCCTTGGGACAAGATCCGCAACGACATCGCCGTCGTGATCCCGGTGCCGAAGGACAAGCGCAGCCTCTTCGTGGTTCCGTGGGGTCCGCTCGCGGACGGCACCTTTCGCCATTCTTACGTCGGCACCACAGATACCGACTACGACGGCGAACTCGACGATCCGCTGTGCACGGAGGCCGATCTCAGCTACGTACTGCGCGCTCTCAACGCGTCGATCACGACTGGCATCACCGCCGACGACGTCACCGGCGTTTGGGCGGGCCTTCGGCCTCTCGTCAAGTCGGCGGGCAGCGGGCGGACCGCCGATCTCTCCCGACGACATAGCATCACCACCAATGCGGCCGGGATGATCAGCGTCGCCGGCGGCAAGTTGACGACCTATCGCGAGATGGCCGAGGACACGGTGGATCTCGCGGCCCGACGGCTCGGTCGCGGCGGCAGGTGTCGGACCAAGAAGCTGCGATTACTCGGAGCCGAGGGTTTCCGTGATCCATCGATGGGGTCGCCGGATTCGCATCTGGCGCTTCGTTTCGGTGGTGAGACGTCTGCGATTCACGCGCTCATCGCCGTCGACCCGACTCTCGAGGAACCTCTCGTGCCCGGCCTGCCCTACATTCGGGCCGAGGCGGTACACGCCGTACGCAACGAGATGGCGCTCACCCTCGACGATGTCTTGACCAGACGAACCCAGGCGCGCCTGTTCGATCGCCGTGCAGCACTGGCATGTGCGTCGGCCGTCGCCGAACTGATCGGGGCCGAACTCGGTTGGTCCCCCGACGTGATCGCAGCGGAGGTTCTCGACTTCTCCGAGAGGTGCGCGCGAGAGATCGCAGCGACAGCGACACAGGACGTGGTTCGATGACCGAGCCCACTCCCCCGATCGAGCTGCTCGGCACGGCGGATCATTTCGCCGCTGGTGAGCTGATCGATCTCGGCGACCTCTTGGCAGACCTCGAGGCGATCTGTCCGACCGACATCACGGTCGATGGCACGGCCGACGCCAGCCGCGACTGGTGGCCGCTGTCGATGCATTGGGCCCTCGCGGGCGAAGTCCCGCGACGGGCGGCGGCGGTCGTCCGCCCTACCTCAACCGCCCAGGTCAGCGCCGTTGCGGCGCTGTGCAACGTTCGACGCATCCCTCTCACCGTCGCCGGCGGGCGATCCGGCGTATGCGGAGCCAGTCTCCCGATCTTCGGTGGTGTCGTGCTCGACACCACCGGACTTCAAGGGATCTGTTCGGTCGATTCCGAATCGGGGATCGTCGAGGTACTACCGGGCACGTTCGGCCCTGACCTCGAATCCGAGCTCCAAAGCGTGCATGGATTGACAATCGGTCATTTCCCGCAGAGCTTCGATATCGCAACGGTCGGTGGATGGGTGGCGTGCCGCGGCGCAGGTCAGTACAGCACACGGTACGGCAAGATCGAAGACATCGTCGTCGGACTCGAGGTCGTTCTCGCCGACGGCCGTGTGATTCGGACGGGCGGTAGCCCTGCCGCCGCAGTCGGGCCCGATCTCGACCAACTCTTCTTGGGCTCTGAGGGAACTCTCGGGATCATCACCCGGGTGTGGATGATCGCCCATCCGGTTCCGCCCGCCGAACGCAGGGCTGCCTACGGCTTCGCCTCGTTCGAGACCGGCATCGAGGCGTGCCGCCGGATCATCCGCCGTGGAGCTACTCCGGCAGTCCTTCGGCTCTATGACGCCGACGAATCCAAGCGCGGTCACCGCGGCGACGGGACGCAATGCGTGTTACTCGTCCTCGACGAAGGCGACCAACTGCTGATCGACGCAGTCATGGCCGTCGTCGCCGAGGTCGCTGCGCAATTACAGGCCGATCCGCTCGACGTCGAACTCGTCGAGAAGTGGATGCAGCACCGCAATGACACGAGCGCGCTCCAGGCCTTGACCCGCAAGGGTTTCGTCGTCGACACGATGGAGATCGCCGCCCCGTGGTCACAACTGGCGGCCATCTTCGAGCATGCTCGCGAGGCATTGCTCCAGGTTCCCCATGCGCGCTCGGCCACGTCTCATCTCAGCCACAGCTATCCGGATGGCGCATGCCTCTACTTCACATTCGCGGCCACCCCACCGGGCGATTTGATCGAAGCGACCTACCTCGAGATGTGGAACGCGGGTCAGCGAGCCGTGCTCGCCAACGGTGGCAACCTCTCTCACCACCATGGCATCGGAATCAACCGCGCGCGGTTCATGGCCGAAGCCCTCGGCGAGGCTCATTCGGTTCTGGCGGCTCTCAAGCAGGCACTCGACCCGGTGGGTATCCTCAATCCGGGCAAGATGGGTCTCGCCTCGAGTTTCGGGGTCGTCGACGAAGCCTTTCGGGCGCCTTCGGCCCTAGGGGGCAACCCATGAGCGAACGTTGGGACACCGCCGCACTCAAGGCAGGCGGATCTGTCGCCTTGATGTTTGCAGCGCCGTTCCTCGTTGCTGCCCGGCTGATCGCCGAGAACGACTCCAGCAGCGGATTGATCGTTCCCCTGGTTCTGCTTGCAATCCTCGGATTCGTGCTCGGGGCCGGCGTGGCGGCCTGGCGCCAGGACCGAAGGACCCCCCTGTCACATGGCATCGTCACGTCTGGCGGCACATTCGTGTGTGTGCAAGGAATCCTGGTGATCATCAACCTGGTGAGGGGCGCCGACGTTCGCTGGTTCAATATTTTCTTCAACCTCAGCGTTGCGGTGTTCGCCGGCTTGATCGGTGGGTTGCTCGGGATGAACCTGCAGAACCGTGGAATGGAGCCAAAGCGATGAGCATCCTCGTGATCGATGTCGGCACGAGCGGCCTGCGCGCCGCGGTACTGGCCGACGATGCCACGGTTGGCCATGTCACGTACCAGGCGTTCGCGCCATCGACGCCGTCGCCCGGCCTGGTCGAGTTCAACGCGATGGCAATGGCCGAAGCGGTGCTCCAGGTCACGAACCGCACGATCGATTCCTTCGGCGGCACCGTTGCCGGACTGGGGATCACTGCTCAGCGAGCATCCACGATCGTGTGGGACCGCCGGACCGGTGAGCCGGTCGGACCCTCGCTCGGCTGGCAAGACCTGCGTACCGTCTTCGAATGCATCATGGCCAAGGCTGATCATGGCCTTGCGCTCGCGCCGAACCAATCAGCAACCAAGTTGGTCTGGCTGCTCGACAACCATGACCCGCGCCGCACTCGAGATCTGCTGTTCGGCACGGTCGACACATGGATCGCGTGGATCGTGTCCGGCGGATCGTTGCACATCACGGACCACACCAACGCCGCCGTCACCGGGCTGTACGACATGGGAGCCGGGCGGTGGTCCGAGGCTGCATGCGAAGCGCTCGGTGTCCCGATGACGATGCTCCCCACGATCGTCGACTCCAGCGGTGAACTCGGCATCGCGTCGGCTCTGCCCGGCCAGCCGATGATCGGCGGCCTCGTCGGCGATCAACAGGCATCTCTCGTGGGTCAGGGCTGCGTCGAGCCGGGGCGGGCCAAGATCACGTTCGGCACCGGCGGCATGCTCGATCTGTGCACGGGTACCGACGTCCCGACCGACCATCGACGGAGTCGCAACGGCACCTTCCCGATTGTCGCGTGGTCCCGCAACGAGTCCACCCACTACGGGGTCGAGGCGATCATCTTGTCGGCGGGCACCAATGTCGAATGGCTCCGCGACGACATGGGATTGATCGAGACCGCTGCAGACAGCCATGCCGTCGCGTCGCAAGTCGACACAACGGATGGCGTTTCATACGTCCCGGCGTTGCTCGGACTCGGGACTCCGCGGTGGGACTACGGCGCCCGCGGCACCCTGACCGGGATCACCCGTGGCACCGGCCGGGCCCACATCGTGCGAGCAGTTCTCGAAGGCATCGCCCAGCGCGGCGCAGACCTGGTCGATGCGGCTGAGGCGGACACCGGCTTGGACATCCCGAGCCTTCGAGTCGACGGCGGGATGACCGAGAATCCCACCTTCATCCAGGCGCTTGCCAACGCCACGGGTAAACCGGTCGAGGTATCGCCGGTGACCGAAGCGACGACGGTCGGGGCGGGGTACCTGGCCGGACTCGCAACGGGTACGTGGAGTCACGTCGGCGAAGTGGCAGACTCTTGGACGCCTGCGACCGTGGTCGAGCCAACCGGCTCATTCGACCGTGATCGATGGCGGCAGGCAGTCGAACGATCAAGTCATTGGATACCCGACCTGTCGGCACTCGACTTCTAAAGTTGGTGAGCAAGCCCTCGGCCGTCAAAGCTGAGGTGAACATCTCGAAAGGACCAAGTCTTCGTGGACATCAAGGAAGCGGCACCCATCCCAGCCGCTGCACAGTCAGGCGCTGCCCCATCCGGTGCAGACATTGCGACGACGGCCCGACGCGGCATTCTTGCCGCAGCCGCCGCCGGGGTGGCGGTCTCGCTCGTGCCGTGGCTGAACAGTCGAGCGAGTGCTGCGAGCACAACGCCGGAATCGACAACTCCCGGCTCGACAGAGACCACCGTTGAGGCCACCACCACGACCGCTCCCCCGAAGCAACCCACTGCCGACGACATCGCGCTGCTCGACCTCCTCCAAAGCGCCGAATTGGCCGCCCGTGATCTCTACGACGTCGCAATGGACGCACAGGTCTTCGACGGCTCCGTCGCCGCCGACGTCGCAGCAATCCGCGAAGCCCACGAAGGGTACGCGACGTCGATCTCCGGACTGATCGGGCGAGGCGCCGCAAACGTCCGCAACGACACCCTCTTCGACGCACTCGAGGCCGACTTCGGCGGCGACGCCGATGCTGTTTCAGCGGCCGCTGCTCTCCTCGAGAACAACCTCGTCGCCACTCATGTCGAGGCGCTCGGCCAAATTGTCGGCGTGGACGGCGCGGCGCTGATCGCCTCGATCCTGGTCATCGAAGCGCGCAATGCCACCTTGTTGACCTCGCTGTCCGGGGTTGACGCCCTCGCCGATCTACTCACCAGCAACGGCGAGGCCCTGTCGCCCTCCGACTCTCCTGTGGAATGACAACGATGAACCATCACCAAGACACCAACGCATTGATCGAGGACATCGCCGTCAGCCGGCGGGGCATCTTCCGTGCCGGTGGCATCACCATCGGACTGGCTGCATTGCTGGCGGCCTGCGTCGAGGACGCCGAGGACTCCAAGCCAGCACGAGTCGGCGAAGCTCCCGATCCCGTGCCATTGCCCGAGCCGGTGTTCAGCGACGGCGTGCTGTTCCGGACCGCGGCGTCATTGCACTTCAGCATCATCGACGCCCACAACAACTCGAAGGAACTCGGCGACCTCACGGCTGAGCAAGCGGCGATCGTCGATGAGTTCATCGCGCGCAACACCGAGGCCATTGCTGCGCTCGAGACGCTGACCGAGACCGCCGGCTCCAAGCCATGGACGTGCGCCAACCCGAGATTCAACCGCGTCGTGGTCGACGTCTTGAAGGATCGCATCACCGGTCGTCCGGCCGAGGGCAACAAGGAAGCCATTGCGCCGAGCGATGATCCAAACCGTGATGCCCTCGCGATGGCCTACGCGATGGAATCCGTCGCGGCCGCAACGCACCAGTCCTACGTGCCGAAGTTCTCCAAGCCCGAGTACCGGGCCGCTTCGATGCTGCTCGGGCAGGATTCCGCTCGGCGATCAGCGGCACTGGCGCTCGCGATCAACCCAGCGAACACCGTGAATCCACTGTTGATCGTGAATGCGACGCTGGAGGACCCACCCACCACTGCCGTTGCCGAGACAGCCACCACCGTCCAGAACATCGCCCAGGACGACACCACCGCCAGCACCGAACCAGCGGCCGCCGTCGTTGCCGTTGCGCAGGTCTATTACGCAGTTCCCAGCCTGTTCGGCATCCTGTCCCCGTTCCAGCTGGCGATCGGAGCCCCGATTGCCGGAAGCCAGTTCACGCTCAACATCGAGACTCCGAGCATCAACTCCTACGTCTACGACTATCAGGACGAGTGCTGACCGGGTTCATTCTTGAACCGGCGTCCTATGTCGGCGCCTACACTGCTGGTGACGGCGAGTCTGACGGATGATCGCGGTACCGGCACTTTCGGGTGCCGATATCGAGGAAAGTCGGGACTCCACAGAGCAGAGTGCTGGTGAGAGCCAGGTGGGGGCGACCTCACGGACAGTGCAACAGAGAGAGACCGCCGATGGATCGAGAGACTGATCACAGGTAAGGGTGCAACGGTGCGGTAAGAGCGCACCAGCGCGGCAGGTGACTGCCACGGCTCGGCAAACCCCACTCGGAGCAAGGCAAAGCAGAGGGCACGGACGGCTCGTCCGCCCGATCACGACTTCGTGTTCGGGCACCCCTCGGGTAAGCCGCACAGATGGATGGTCATCGCGCAACCTCGTTGCGTACAGAATCCCGCTTACAGCCAGACTCGCCGTCACCAACTCCTCTTGATTGGGCCGTTGCCGAACACCGCACTGACTGAACAAACAGACATTCCCACCAGCCCCCACCTTCGTGATCACCAGATTCGGTGTCGTCTGACCAGCAAGCAAGTTCAGATTGGAAGCCAACGGCCGACCCGACCCGCACGGCCACACCGTCAAACCCATCACCCGCAGCAGGCTTTGCCCCCACGTAACCAACCTGGCTGTCGCCACGAGTATCGAGCAACCGTTCGGGAACCAACGGCTGATAGCCGCCCGTTGCCGATGCATGTCGACCTGAAGTGCGACTGTCTGTCCGCTTACGCCGAGGAACAACGTCGCCAACCCGCGCGGAATCGCTTTCGACGGGACCAACACCTGACGGCCAATGGCAGCGCCGGGAACGTGTTGAAACTGTTGCTCTGACCGGCTTCTCCACCCGCGCACAAACCCGAGCCAACTCACCGTCGCCGGGGCGAGTCAGCCGGGTGGTCCGACTTTGCATTTCACATCCGAACCGCCCGCTGCTGTCGAACCCGGTGGTGGTTCCTGTCCGACGATCAGAGCGTCGTCGACCCCGTCATCAACCACGAGCCTGAGCGCGGTTGCGCCCATGATCGTCTTGGCTTCGCCAACGGTGACGCCAACCAACTGAGGCACCACGGTCTTTCTCGACTGCTCTTCGGAGTCTTCGAGCAACTCGCGCACGCGGATGCTCGTCCACAGATAGCACAGAATCAGCGATGCAAGCAGCGCAATGACGATGACCGATACGCCGATGGTCCCCGAGTATGGGGCACCGCCGAGGGGATCCTCGAGCGTGTTGCCGAGATCGCCGACCGCCGGTCCGATCTTGGCCAGGTTGACCAGTCCCAGCCCGATGATGATGGTGGTCAGCCAGTCGGAGACCTTGATCAGGTTCGAGTTCGTCAGATAGTGAGCGCTCCTCGGAACGTCACCATTCGTAGCCGCGCTGGTCTGGGTCCCCTGGTCAGACTGAGCGGCATCGGCAAACCGCGATCGCGGCAGGCCGAATAGAAAGCCCACGGCAGCGCCGATCGCCGCCGATGCAGAGAACAGCAGAAACACGGTCAGTCCGACACCCACCCCGCTCGCGGTACTTCCGTCGGGGAGACTGCCGACGAGGATGAGACTGCACACGACCATCCCCAGGATCAACAGGTACGAGACGCCGACGACGCCTTGCTGCGTCCTTTCGCCTGCTGAATCCTTCCACTTGAAAACCGTCACTGCTCCTGCTCCGGTCCGTGATCAATTCGCGCGAGAGGACGATCGAGTGGGTGCTCATCGAAACCTGCTGCGACTTGGATGCAACAATGATCCCACATCGCCGAAACGCCGCAGAACAACTGACTCATCCGTGAACCCACCCGTCGCACCAACCCGTATCCGGGCTAGCTCTCTGTTTTCCTTTTCGAGAACCTTCATCTACACGCCTTCCCAGTCTTGGGGAGCGTGGTGTGGAAGCCCATTTGCTTGTCGGGGACATCCGGGCCAGGCGGCGGATCGAGCAG
>JANOEM010000067.1:0-9674 GCA_031413195.1 Actinomycetes bacterium | reverse complement strand
CTGGCAACGACGATCACGATCGACGCCGACCTGACCGATTCAGACCGGTCGAAACTCGAACGGATCCTCGTCGACCCGTTGCTCGAAACGGGCAGATGGGACGACTCGATCGGACCGGATCAGGTCGACATCGCGTTGATCCCAGGTGTGACCGACACGCCCGCTGCACAGGTCGTGCATGCCGCGAAACTGCTCGGTATCGAGGTCAGAGACGCCTCAGTCGGTCGCCTGATCACGATCGGATCCGCGAACTCGCAAGAACAAGACGGCGTGGAGGTCGGCAGGCGCTTGGCCAATGCGGTCATCGAACGCTGGGAGGTCGGCCACCAAGTCGAGCCCGGTTTCGCGGCGCGCGAAGCAGCGATACCCGAGACCGAACACGTCGAACTGCCGGATGACGAATCGGCGCTCGTGTCGATCGGCAGGGAGCGCGGCCTCGCCCTCGACCTGGCCGAGTTGATCACGGTTCGCGAACACTTCGTCGAACTGGCCAGGACACCGACCGACGCTGAGCTCGAGACACTGGCTCAGACCTGGAGCGAGCACTGCGCGCACAAGAGCTTTCGGGCCGACGTCGTCGTCACCGATCACGACGGCACGGTGCGCTCTGTTGAGCCCCTCCTCACTCAACTCAGGCGGTCGACGGCGGAGATCGACGCCACGTTCGTCGTCTCGGCCTTCGATGGCAACGCCGGCATCGTCCAATTCACGCCGGACCGTACCTACGCCTTGAAGTGCGAGACCCACAACCACCCATCGGCGATCGAACCCTTCGGCGGCGCGAACACCGGAGTCGGTGGGGTCATCCGCGACATCATCGGCGCCCATCATCGTGCGATTGCCTGTACCAACATCTTGTGCTTCGGGCCGGCCGACACGCCGCCCGAACGAATCCCCGAAGGCGTACTGCACCCGACCCGGATCATCGAAGGAGTCGTTGCCGGAGTCGCCGATTACGGCAACAAGATTGGTCTGCCAACGGTCGCCGGTGCGGTGCTGTACGACCCTGCGTACATCTCGAATCCGCTCGTCTTCGCGGGCTGCATCGGCGTCGCAGCGGCCGATCGACCACCGCTGACCGGACCACATCCCGGTGACCGGGTGGTGGTGTTCGGCGGCCGCACGGGACGCGACGGCATTCGCGGTGCGACCTTCTCATCGATGGAGATGGACGCCACCACCGGCGATGTCGCGGGGGCGAGCGTCCAGATCGGCGACCCGATCGTGGAGAAGTTGGTCAGTGATCTGCTCGTCGACGGATGGAACCTGTATACGGCCATCACCGATTGCGGCGCCGGTGGCCTGTCATCGGCAATCGGCGAACTCGCCGACGGCATCGGCGCCGACGTCGAGCTGACACGGGTCCCGCTCAAGTATGCGGGACTGGCACCGTGGGAGATCTGGCTCAGCGAGGCCCAGGAGCGAATGGTCGTCGCGGTCGCTCCCGGCCAGATGGACGATCTCTATCGTCTCGCCGATCGGCACGGTGTCGAACTGACGGACCTCGGTACCTTCACCGGGGACGGCCAACTGGTTGTGCGCTACGGGGGCGATCCGATCATCGACCTCGAAACCTCGTTCCTGCACAACGGTCGACCACGTCGCCGCCTGGAAGCAACGCTGCCACGTCCGTTTCGGACTCGTGCACCGCTGGCCTGCTCGGATCCGGCGGGGGCGTTGCTCGGCCTGTTGGCTCACCCCAACATCGCCAGCAAGGCCGCGATCATCCGTCGCTACGACCACGAGATCCTCGGATCGACCCTCGTCCGACCGCTCACCGGGGTGCGCAACGACGGGCCTGCGGATGGAATCGTGCTGGCCGAGCCGACCGACGACCACGGCATCGTGATCGGCATCGGGGTCAATCCCTGGTACGGACTGAACGACCCGGAGCGCATGGCGTGGGCTGTCGTCGACGAAGCGATCCGCAACATCGTGGTCGCGGGCGGCAACCCCGCGGCTGTTGCGCTGATGGACAACTTCTCGTGGGGCAATCCCACTCGTGCGACCACGTTCGGCGAGTTGGTCGCAGCGGTCCAAGGATGCTGCGACGCCGCCCACTTCTACCGAGCGCCGTTCGTCTCCGGGAAGGACTCGCTCAACAACGAGTACCTCACGACCGACGGGACGCGCCACGCCATCCCGCCGACCCTCGTGATCACCGCAGTCGCCCCGATCGAAGACGTCGCGAACATCGTCACCCCCGACCTGAAACATTCAGGCGACGTCTTGGTGCTGCTCGGCCGAACGGTTCCCGAGTTCGGTGGGAGCCATCTCGCAATGGTGCTCGACGACCACACGCCGAGCGCCGTCCCGGCACCTGACCAAAGCGCAGCCGACCGATACTGGTCGATCCACGAAGCGATCCAACATGGCCTCATCGCGGCCGCCCACGACTGCAGTGAGGGCGGCCTGGCGGTCGCCGTGGCCGAGATGGCGATCGCCGGCCGATTGGGTGTCGAGCTGGATCTGTCGAACGTTTCCGACGATCTCGCCACGTCCCTGTTCAGCGAGTCCGCCGGGCGGATCGTCTGTGAAGTCCGGCCCCAGCACCTGGCAGAGTTCAAGCAGTTGTTCGGCGAGGACGGCATCATCATCGGGCACGTCACCAGTCATGTCACCGGCGAGAACACATTCGTGGTCTCGACAATCGCAGCCGGCGGCACCGACGGAGCATTCGAGTTGACGATCGATCAGTTGGTGACGGCCTTCAACACCACTCCTGTCGGGAGCGAAACATGAGCCGGCCGCGCGCTGTGGTGCTTTGCGCGCCCGGCACCAATCGCGACGGTGACGTGGCCTTCGCCTTGGATCTCGCGGGTGCAGACACCCAGCGGGTCTCGATCCACGAAGCGTTCGCGACGCCCGCACTGCTCGCGAACGCGCAGCTGTTGGTCATTCCCGGAGGATTCTCGTTCGCAGATGCGCTGGGAGCCGGCCGCCTCTTCGCGCTGGAGCTGGTGACCCATCTGCGCGACGAGTTGCTCGCGTTCGTCGCCGTCGGCAAGCCCGTGATCGGCATCTGCAACGGATTCCAGGTCCTGATTCGAACCGGGCTGCTGCCGGGTCAGGGCCGGACCGTCGCCCTCGGGCCGAACACCGACGAAACCGGCTCCCCGAACGGTTTCGTGTGCACCTGGGTCGGGATCAGGCCCGTTTCGACCACCAGTATCTGGACCGCCGCGCTGTTCGACGACGAAACGGGCACGCCTCGACAGGTCGAGTGTCCGATCGCACACGGCGAGGGACGATTCACCTGCGACGACGAAACCCTGCACGCCCTGCAGTCGAACGGCCAGATCGCGTTTCGTTACGAGGGCCTCAACCCGAACGGATCGCGTGACGACGTCGCCGGCATTTGCGACAGCACCGGCTTGGTGCTCGGCCTGATGCCGCATCCCGAGAACCACGTGTTGCCCCGCCAGCACCCGCAGCACCTGCGCGGCCATCGGGCGGGCCTCGCCGCTGCGCTGTTCGAGTCGGGTGTCGCCCATGCATCCGCGCTCTAGTCAGTTTCCCTCCAACAACAAGGACCACTCGATGACCGTCTCCACTCTGCCGTTACCGTTCACCGACATCCAGCTCGATCTGCCCGACCGCCGAGTCGGCAAGGTCCGGGTGTCGTTCGAACTCCCCGACGACGAGCGGCTGTTCGTCACCACCGATCGCCTGTCAGCGTTCGATCGCATCGTTGCGGCGGTTCCGTACAAGGGTCAGGTCCTCAACGAGCTGGCGGCGTGGTGGTTCGCCAACACCGCAGACATCGTCGCCAATCACGTCCGTGGTGTCCCCGATCCCAACGTCACCATCGGCGTCGCCGCACAGCCACTGCCGGTCGAGGTCATCGTGCGCGGCCACATCACCGGTGTCACGTCGACCTCGCTCTGGAAGCGGTACGCAGATGGGGAGCGGGTGATCTACGGCTACGAGCTGCCCGAAGGCCTGAGCCAGCACCAACGCTTGGACGAAGCCATCATCACCCCGACCACCAAGGCCGAGGGCGGCGCCCACGACGAGGCCCTGACCTGCGCCGAGGTAACCGAGAGCGGGTTGGTCGATGCCGACCTCTGGCTGCGGGTGCAGCGGGCTGCGCTGGCGCTGTTCGCCCGTGGTCAAGAGATCGCCGGAAACGCCGGCCTGATCCTGGCCGACACGAAGTACGAGTTCGGCCTCGACCCAGCCGGTCAGCTGATCATCATCGACGAGATGCACACCCCCGACTCGTCGCGGTTCTGGGTCGCTGCGACCTACGAACAACGGATCGCCGATGGCCAGGATCCGGAGAGCCTCGACAAGGAGCCGATCCGTCGGGCCCTGCTCGAAGCGGGCTACCGCGGCGACGGCGACACGCCCGACCTCGGCCCAACTGTGGTCGCCGAGACTTCGGCCCGGTACATCAATGCGTTCGAGCGACTGACCTGCCGCACGTTCGTGCCCGGCCTGTACCCGGTCGAGCCCCGCCTCGTCGAAGCGCTCCATCTGGCTGGTGTGTTGTGACCGATACACCGATCGTTGTGATCCTGATGGGTTCGGGCGGTGACCGCGACCATTGCGCCAAGATCGCCGCTGTGTTGGCTGTGCTCGAAGTCGACCATGTCCAGCGCATCGGCTCGGCCCACAAGACACCAGAGCACGTGCTCGGGATCATCGAACACTACGAGTCCGGTCATCGGCCGGTCATTTGGGTGACGGTGGCGGGACGCAGCAACGCCCTGTCGGCGTTCGTCGACGCCAAGGTCGCCTCGCCGGTGATCTCATGCCCGCCACTGGGCTTACCCGAAGACATCTGGTCCAGTCTGCGGATGCCGAGCGATGTGGCACCATTGGTGGTGCTCGATCCGGCCAACGCCGGACTCGCAGCGGCCAAGATCGCCGCGCTGAACGATCCGGCACTTCGCCGGCGGGTCGCAGAGCACAAAGCACGTGAGGCGAGCAAGGTCACCGCCGCCGACGAGGAGATCCAGAATGCTTCCAACTGAGAACGGATACCCCGCTGAGAACACCCTCTCGGGCACACCGGTCATAATCGGACGGAATTCGGTCCGGGAGAACCTGGACGACACACCCCGCGACGACACACCCCGCGAGGAGTGCGGCGTGCTCGCGATTTCCACTCCCCACGGCGAAGGCGTCGCCCAGATGGCGTTCTTCGGATTGTTCGCACTGCAACATCGCGGCCAGGAGGCCGCCGGAATCGCGGTCAGCGATGGCGTGCGCGCTCGCACCCACAAAGACGCAGGCCTGGTCAGTACCGTGTTCACCCCCGAGGTCCTGGCCCCACTCACCGGATACCACGCGATCGGTCACACCCGCTACAGCACCACAGGCGGATCCACGCTCAAGAACATCCAACCGTTCCTGGTCGAAACCATGCACGGCACGCTGGCGGTCGCCCACAACGGCAACCTCGTCAATGCCGCAGCTCTGCGCGATGAACTGCTCAGCCGGGGTTTCGGGCTCAGCGCCACCAGCGACACAGAGGTACTCACCTTGATGCTTGCCGCGGCAGGTGGTCGCACGTGGGAGGAACGGATCGAACGGACAATGCCGGCCTGGAAGGGGGCCTACTCGATGGTCATCCTGGCCAACGACCGAGTCCTCGCAGTACGCGATCCGTGGGGTTTCCGCCCGCTTTCGGTCGGGCGCCTGCCCCGCGGTGGATGGGCGGTGGCCTCGGAGACGTGTGCGCTCGAGACGCTCGGATGCGCTGACATCAGCGAGGTTCAGCCCGGCGAGATCGTCACATTGATGGGCGCCGAGATCCATCGACGCCGCGCGATGGCGCCGACAGAAAAGGGTGCGCACTGCTCGTTCGAGTTCGTCTACTTCAGCCGGCCCGACAGCGAATGGGACGGACGAAACGTCCACCATGTCCGCCAACGCCTCGGCGAACAGCTCGCCGAGGAGTGGCCGGCCGACGCCGACGTCGTGGTGCCCGTACCCGACTCGTCCATTCCGGCCGCGATCGGGTACTCGCGGCGAAGTGGCCTGCCGTACAACGACGGCCTGATCAAGAACCGATACATCGGGCGCACCTTCATCGAGCCGACGCAGTCGATGCGCGAACGAGGCGTCGCGCTGAAGTTCAACGCGCTCGGAGCCAATCTGGCCGGCAAACGGGTCGTGCTGATCGACGATTCCCTGGTGCGCGGCACGACCGCCGGGCCACTCGTCACTCTCCTTCGAAATGCGGGGGCCACCGAGGTGCACATGCGGATCACCTGCCCACCGATCACCCATGCGTGTCACTTCGGGGTCGACATGGGCCACGAGAACGAGTTGATCGCTGCGCACCTGTCAGTTGAGGAGATCCGCGAGCGGATTGGCGCCGATTCGCTCGCGTTCTTGTCGCTCGAGCGGATGATGAAGGCAATCGACCGCGACTCGGGTTATTGCAACGCGTGCTTCACCGGGCTGTACCCGATCGAGGTCAGCGACGCGCAGAGCAAACTCAACTTCGAAGGCGTGCTCGCGTGACCGAACCGGTCGATGTGCTGGTAGTCGGCGGCGGGGCTCGCGAGCATGCGATTGCCTGGGCCGTGGCCCGGTCCGAGCGGTGTGGTCGGTTGTTCGTGGCTCCCGGCAACGCTGCCACTCCCGGCGAGCAGGTCGCGATTGCGGCCGACGACGTGCCCGCACTCACGGCGTTCGCGGTCGACAACCGGATCGGACTCGTCATCGTCGGCCCGGAGATCGCGTTGGCGGCAGGGGTAGTCGACTCGCTGACGACCGCCGGCATCCCTGCGTTCGGCCCCACCAGGGCGGCCGCCCAACTCGAATGGGACAAGGCCTTCACCCGCCGGGTCGCCGACGACTTGAACCTGAGTTCACCCGCATTCGCAACGTTCGAGTCGATCGAGCAGATCGACGAAGCCATCACCTGGTGGCGAAATCTCGGCCGCCCGATCGTGGTCAAACAGGTCGGCCTGGCGAGCGGCAAGGGCGTTGCGGTCCCGATCGACGACGAATCGTGCGAAGCAGCGATCCGGTCGTTCTTCAACAGCGGCGGCGTGGTCTTGGAGGAACGGCTCCAGGGACCGGAGTGTTCGCTGCTCGCATTCTGCGACGGTGTGACGGCGCGCCCCCTCCCCTTCGCACAAGACCACAAACGTCTCGGCGAGGGCGACACCGGCCCGAATACCGGCGGGATGGGCGCCTACGCGCCGGCGCCGGTCCCATACGATGCGAACGAATTGACTGCACGGTTCATCCAGCCTGTCGTGGACTACATGAGCCATACAGGCACCCCGTTCGTCGGCGTGCTGTACGCCGGCTTGATGCTCACCTCCGACGGACCGAAGCTGCTCGAGTTCAACTGCCGCTTCGGCGACCCGGAAGCTCAGGTCCTGCTGCCCCTGCTCGAGTCCGATCTCGTGACCGTTGCCCTCGCATGCTGCACCGGCGAACTTGCCCGGCTCACGGTCGATGTCGGCGGCGGCACCGCATTCGGAGTCGTCGTCGCGGCCCCCAACTACCCGTCACCCGGGCCCGGCCTGTTCGACGCCGATACCGATCTACCATGGGCCGGCGACACGACGTCACTCATCTTTCGCGGCAACTCCGGTGGTCGCGAGTTCACCGCCGTCGGGCTCGGCGACACCCTCGGTTCAGCGCGAGACGGCGCATACGAGATCGTTGATCGCTACGCACCGCCGAACGGCCGGTATCGGCGTGACATCGGCTGGCGGTCCCATGGAGCTTCGCTGTCGTCGTATGCCGCAGCCGGGGTGAACATCGACGAGGGAACCCGCGCCGTCGAACAACTCAAGAGCAGTGTCGAGAAGACCCACACCTCGTCAGTGCTCGGCGGGATCGGTGCGTTTGGTGGGACCTTCGATCTCGCCCACATCGTCACCATGGACAAGCCGGTGCTCGTTGCGTCGACAGACGGGGTCGGCACCAAGGTCGAACTCGCGGCGCGAGCGGGTCGGTTCGATGTACCGGGGCAGGACATCGTCAACCACTGCATCAACGACGTGCTCGTCCAGGGCGCCAAACCACTGTTCTTCCTGGACTACTTCGCGTCGTCGACCATCAGAGCCGAACAGGTGGCGGCGGTCGTCGACGGAATGTCCCGCGCCTGCGCGGCAGCAGGATGCGTCTTGCTGGGCGGCGAGACCGCGGAGATGCCTGGCGTCTACATGCCGGGCGCGTTCGATGTGGCAGGCACCCTGGTCGGCGTGGTCGAGAAGGACCGGTTGCTGCCGCTTTCGACGATCTCGGCGGGAGACGTTCTGGTCGGGTTGCTGTCCAACGGTCCGCACACAAACGGCTACTCGCTCTTGCGCCGGTTGTTCGATTGGCTTCCACTCGATGCGCGTCCGGCACCGCTCGAGACGACGATCGGCGATGCCCTCCTGATGCCGCACCGCAGCTACCTCGACGCACTGCAACGAGCGCTCTCTGATCACGGGTTGATCAAGGGACTCGCCCACATCACCGGTGGGGGCCTGGTCGACAACGTGCCGCGTGTCCTTCCGTCCGATTGCGACGCTGTCATCACACTCGGGTCATGGCCGATGCCAGCACTGTTCCAACTCGTCGAACAGGTCGCCTCCGGACTCGGGGTCGATGAGCTGTACCGAACGGTCAACATGGGAATCGGCATGGTTGTGGTCGTCTCTGGCGAACGGGTGGCCGAGCTTCGCAACTGCATCAACGAGCCGACTTGGGTGATCGGCGAGATCGTCGCAGGCGGGAAGCGAGTTCAGCTCACGTGAGCGACGGCCCGACACTGCCACGGCGGCGGATCGTGGTGCTGGCGAGCGGCAACGGTTCCAACTTCCAAGCACTCGTGGATGCATCGTCGTGCGGCGCCCTCGATGCCGACATCGTCGGATTGATCACCGACCGGCCGGACGCGTCGGTCATCGATCGCGCTCTTGGTGCGCGCATCCCGGCAAGAGTGCTTGCTCCGTCGCCAGGCTTGGATCGCGCCTCCTATGGCACCGGTTTGGCCGACGAGGTCGCAGGATTCCTGCCTGACCTCGTGGTCTTGGCCGGCTGGATGCGATTGCTGTCGATGACGTTCCTCAGCCGGTTCCCCGACAAAGTGATCAACTTACATCCTGCCCTTCCCGGCGAGTTCCCCGGAACTCACGCGATCGAACGCGCGCTCGAGGCGTCGCAGCGCCTGGGCATCAGGCGTACAGGCGTCATGGTTCATCGTGTGCCGGACGAGGGGATGGACGATGGCCCGGTTGTCGCAACGGTTGAAGTAGCGATTCGGGGAGACGACACGATCGAGTCGCTCTCAGACCGTGTTCACGCGGCCGAGCACGAACTGCTGGTGACCGCCGTGAGGCTGCTTCTCGATCAGCCGCTCGCTTGACGGCGTCCGTGTGACGCGGCAAGGTCGGCCAGGGCCCGTGTGACGTTCCAGTTGCGCATTGTTGCTTGAACCCCGAGCTTGTTCCAGATCGCCGGCGTGAGGTTGGTGCTGCCGGCCCCGGCGCAAAGGAGATGTAGACCTCGCTGCCTGCGATGACGACGTCGTCGTCGCAGAGATCTGCGGCGGCGAGGAAGCCGCGCCATACTGGTCACGGATCGCGGCAGGGTCAAGCGCCGGGCGGCCCGCGTCGCTGGACACCACGGGCGGCTCCATGCCGCGTTGCGTCCAGGGTGTCCTGGCCATTCGAGATGTCGTGCCGCATGCGGCCGCGCCGTTCTTCGAG
>JANOEM010000066.1:0-4585 GCA_031413195.1 Actinomycetes bacterium | reverse complement strand
TCGCGGGCGTAGTGCTCGGCGGTGGATCCGATGTCTCCCCGCTTCGCATCCAGGATCAAGACGTGCCCGGGATATGCCTCGCGGATGTAGCGACACACCGCCTCGAGCGAGTCTTCGGCGCGTTGCGACGCGAAGTAAGCGATCTGAGGCTTGAACGCGCATGCGACCGCTGCTGTCGCGTCCACGATTTCGATGCAGAACCGTTCGATTGCGTCGGGCGCATCGCGAAGGTGAGTCGGCAAGCGATCCGGGTCGGGGTCCAAACCAACACACAACATCGAACCTGTTGCGCGCCACGCAGCACTCAGCTTGTCGTGGAAGCCCATACTCGGGACTGTAGTGCGGCGCTACCATCGGCACCTTGAGCGAGCGAACCTGGCGACGGTCGGAGGTGTTCTGGCGGAGCGCGCTCGGCGAGGTCACGGTTCTCGCCGTCGATGGCGGCGAGCCGATCGTGATCACGGCCCCTGGCGCAGATATCTGGGCGTTGCTGGAAGAGCCGATGACGGTTCGCGAGTTGGCCGACGCGTTGGCCGAGATCTATTCGACGTCGGCTGCGACGATCGCTGCCGATCTCGGACCCCTGCTCGAAGGGCTGCGGTCCGCTGGCGTCGTCACAACTGGATGATCGCGCGGGCGACGTTGCGCGGTTCGAGCACGTCCAGCCGAACGACAGGAACCGTCGTCGTGAGCTCGACCAGTGCGTGCAGGTCGTCGCCGCGGGTCGGACCGTCACGGCCCGCGACCAGCATCGTGATGTGGGTCAGTCGGACAGCGGGCGAAACCGTCGCAGCAGCGTCGGGAGCGAACACCACGACGTGTGAGATGGGGACCCGGCTCATCGTCGGAGCGCTGATGTCATCGCCCGTGGGGATCAAGGCTTCCCCAGTGGCCGAATCGACGAGTACGGGGGCGTGCGAACCGATCGTGAAGCCCGCCGCCGACAACTGGCGAGAGCGGGCGTCGATGACGTGGCTGAAGTTGTCCGAAACCAGGATCGCCGAATCGCCCCGTACCAGAGTCCGGGCGTGCATCGGAGTCGTGCCGACCGGGGTGGACGAGAACGTGTGCACCAAACCGATCGCGGCGTCGAGCGCCGCATCGAGCGAGAACGTTCGCATCGTCTGGAATCCGCGCCTATAGACGAGGTGCGCGTCGCGCAGGTGGCCACGCCTCCCACCGACACGGATCGAGATGTTCGCGAAAACCTCCGGATGGTCGACTACCAGCGGCGCAAGCCGGTTGCGTAACACAGTCACGACTTCGGCGTCGCTCGCTCGAATGCCGAGGATCTGCTCGACCCCGTCGTGATCGACGAGGCGAATGGCGACGATTCCCGCTGACCCGAGCGGGAAGTTCACGTCGAGTCAATAGTTCGGTGTCTCGACCGTGATCCGATCATCGTGGATGTGGTCGTCATCGTCGAAAGCGCAGCAACCGCCGTTTGACGGGCGCTCCAGTTCCGGTTCGACGAAAGCAGGTGCCGATTCCGGCGAGGTCGCCAAACCTTCGTCCAGCAACTGGCGCGCCAGAGTCTCGGCTCCGTCTGCTACGTCGTCATACGGGGCACCGAGGATGTCGGCCAGGTCGGCGCAGATCTCGCCGAGGGTCGACTCGCCATCGATGCACTGCCAGATCATCGATCCGGTGGCGTTCAACAAGTGCAGCGTGCCGGTGGTCTCGTCCAACACGATCGCCTCGCCGTCGACTTCGACCACGAAGGTGGCTGGCGACGGGGTCAGGACGGAGTCGATCAGGTGCATGAGACCTGCACCACCATGTACCCCCGCTCGGTGTTGTTGCCCGGTGCAGATGCGGGCGCTCCCCAGTGGGTGCCGGTGTTGCCGCAGAGCAACGGCACTGAGGTGTTGTTCGGCTGAACGGTCACCGTGGCCGAGTTGAGCGCGCCGGCGATCAAGCGCAGCGGCGCGGTTGCGCTCGGTGACGGGCTTTGACAGGCAGGGGCCGGGCAGTCGGGCGAAGTCGGCGCGCCGCGTCGGTGGACGTGGGCGGTGACGTTGGTGATGACGCAGGTGCACCCGGCGGCGATGGTCAGTATCACCGCTCGGCTGTTGCCAGTCGTGGAGGCGACATGGGCGATCGAATTTGCCCCACCCGTGGGGTTCGTCCCGGTGAACGCCGCAGTCAGACCGAGCAGCGCCGGCGTGGTGTTCGTTCCTGTCGCCGTGCAGGAGCCGTTCGGGGCGATCGGCGCGAGCAGGATCTGGTAGACGACGTTGAACGTGCCCTTGGCGCAGGTTGCGGCTGCGGCCGGGTTGGTCACGCCGTCGATGATCATCGGAACGGTCCAGCCGACTGCCGTTGCCGCCGCCGCCTTCTTGAGGAGGGCTCGGCGCGATTGCTGTCGGTCGGCCGCTGATTGTCGGTCTTCCACGTCCTTCACCCTTTTCCACGCCTGCGGCAAACACCCTACCGCGACGATCGCTCCAGCTCGCAACGATCGTGGCGAAAGCTGCGCTGCGGCATCGCAATGGCACGGCCATATGACAACTGACCGCGCAGTCCGCGGATCGCGAGCAAGGCCGAGGCGTGGGAGGTCTTTCCGGAAAATCGGTTCCGGTAGGCCGCGATCAACGCCTTGTCGCGCGTATGGACTGGCGGAAATCGAGCTGCGTCGGCGCGCTGATCGGCGTCGCGCAGTGCGAGTGCTCGAGCCGACTCGGCGATCGCAGTCGTCACCACGGCTGTCGAGTGCCACCGTCTCGCGAGGAGCAGGGGTTGCCCTACGTCGAAACCCTCGGCGCTCATCAACTGTTGCACGTCACGTTGAGAGATCAGACGAGGGGTCGAGTTGCCGAGCACGGCCGAAGAGCAACTGTGCACGAACTGCGCCGCAAGACCGAGAGCCGGCAGTCGAGTACCGGCAAGGTCGAACCAGCTCGGTGCATCGAACAGATCGTCGAGCACGATGGCGTGGCCGAAGTACCCGTCGACCAGAGTCCGGTGCAGGTCCAGCTCGAGCGAATCCACCTTGAGCAGTATCTCCCGACCGAACCGAGCGTCGAATCCGGGGCGAAGTTCGGCGAGTACGCGACGTCCCCGTAGCCCGGTGGCCAAGACGACGGCGGCGCGCGTGAAGTGCTCCGCCGGAACCAGGATGTCTAGGTCGCCGAAAGAACGCAGCTCGGGGTCCGCGTATGTCCCGTGGGCCAGTGCTGTTCCCTTGAGCACCCGGAAGTCGATCCCGGATCGTTCGAGTTGGTCAGCCACGCGAAACAACAGTTGCTCGACTCGAACCTGATTCGCGTGCCAGCTCCGAACGACTTCGAGCAACTGATCGTGATCCTTCGGTTCCAGCGTCACGGCTTCGTCGTCGACGGCGCAGGCGAACAGTCCGACCAAGCGGTGCCGCTGGCACTCCATCAGGACAGACATGAAGATCGCCGGGTCGAGACGTCGCCCACCGAGGTCGAGGCGGGTGTCGAGCCCGTAGGCGGCGATCGCCCGGGCCCACACCGTGGGCTCGGTGGCGCGGCTCCCAATCGGGGCTCTCATCGTCGTTCTCATCGCCGCTGCATCGTCTCGATCACGACGGCCACGGCCTCGGCGAGATCTCCGCTCCTCAGCCGAAAGCAGTCCGCGGCGCGGGTGAGATCGGCGACGCGGGTCAGCGTCCCGCTCGGATCGTTGGCGAACCCAAAGGTGTTCTCGGCGAGCCTGATCACCGCCGCGCCCTTGCCGATCGGGTCGAGCCGTGTCCGTGCGGTCGGGTCGTAACTGGGGAAGATCAGCCACCTCATCGGGCACGCCGAACCCAACGATCCGCTCCGCAGGTCCTCTGTCGGCACGTGCCGATCTTCCCTCGGTTCCGACTCGTGAGACATCGACAGTAACGCCAACGATTCGCGGCTCAACGAGAGTGGTTTGGGATAGGGCAGGATCTCGGGGCCGGTATCGGCGAACGCGGTTGCCTCGTCCGTCAGGTATTGACAGCCGGCCCTGACCAGCCCGGCGGTCAGCGTCGTCTTGCCGACGCCTTGATCACCGGGGAACACGGCGGCATGTCCGTCTAACGAAACGGCACCGGCATGGATGGCGAGCAGGTTGGTGTGTTCGATTGCAAAACGGTTCAGACAGTGCACGGCGAATGTCAATGCGGCCTCGGCGGTCTCGAACGTCGCGAGTCGTTCGCCGTCACGCACGAGCGTCATCGGATCGACAGTTGTGCCGGCGCCGAGGAGACGGAAGATCACCTTCGGCTCCAGTTCGGCAGCCAGCGACGCCAGGGCGCGATCAAGCTGAGCGCCGAGGCCTTCGTCTTCGACCTCGAACCCGACACCCACGCCGAGTGCCGAGTAGGTGAACATCGTGTGCGTCGAGCGGCTCAGCCCTCGACGGTGATCGCGCCCGTGGGGCAGAGGTCGGCTGCTTCTTCGGCCTTGCCACGCAACTCTTCGCCGGGCTCCTCCTGCAGGATGTAGAGGTAACCGTCGCTGCGGACCTCGAAGATCTCGGGTGCCGTCTGCATGCAGGCGCCTGTCGATGCGCACACGTCGAAATTCACGCTGACCTTCATTGCGGTCCTCCTGTTGATCGGATCTCGGTCGAACGGTAGCCGATCTCC
>JANOEM010000065.1:0-9654 GCA_031413195.1 Actinomycetes bacterium | reverse complement strand
AACTACCTCGTCTCCCCGAAGTACAACGTCGGAGCGCTGGAATCGTTGGCCAGAGGTGCGGCAAAGGCGGGCCGAACGATCGACGACATCGACCGTCCCCAACTCGTGGTCTGCTCGGTCGACAACGACCGGGCCAAGGCGCTCGACAACTCCCGCCTGCTGGTCACCCAGTACCTCGGTCAGCAACCGCACATCATGAAGGCTTCGGGTGTTCCGCAGGAGTTGCTCGACGAGATCGCGACCGTGCTCACGTGGCCAGCAACCCACGACCAGATAGTCGAGGCGAGCAAGATGGTGCCCGACGACATCGTCCAGATGATCACTGCGAGCGGCGAACCCGACGAGGTGCGGGCCAAAGTCGGCGAGTACGTCGCGACTGGTTGTACGTGCCCCATTCTGTATCCTTTGGCCGACGATGTCCGATTGATGATCGACACGTTCGCAGGAGGGATTTGACTCCTGCACCCCGACGGATTGAGGAGTCCATGATCAATTTCAGCAGTGGCCACCGTATTGGCGCGTGTTGCCTGGTACTTGCTGGGCTGGGCGTCGCCGCCTGCAAGAGCGACACCCCGACGATCGAGGCTCCCGTTGCCCAGACAGTCACGGTGGTCGGGACGGATTCGGCGGAGAGCAAGATCCTGTCCGACATCTACACCCGTGCACTCGAAGGTGCCGGCTTCCGTGTGGCACGAAGGGCCCCCGTTGCCGACCTTGCCGGCGGCTATGCAGCCCTCAACGCCGGAGCAGCCGATTTGTTCGTCACGTATACCGGCGAACTGCTGACCTATCTCGCCGACGCCGAGCCCGCTGCGGCAAGCACTTCGACCACCGAAGTCGCGACCACGACAACCGTTCCGGAGACGACGACCACCGAGCCGGCCGACACGACCGCTCCCGAGACGACCGAACCGGACCAGACCGCATCGAGTGACTCGACCGGCGGCTCGACCGGCGACGATTCGTCCACCACCGTTTCCGCAGACGAATCCACGACGACGACCATCTCCACTGCCGGTCAGGCCTCTGCCATCAGCCTCAACCTACAGAGCAACCTGATCGGCGAGATCCTTCCTGCAACACTTCAACTCGGTGCACCGTCGAACGCCGAGAAGAAGCCGGTCATTGCATGCAATGCGCAGTCCTCGACCGGGATCAGCCTGCTCTCTGATCTGGCGCTCGTAGCCGACCAACGGAGAATCGCCGGCACCGACGGCTTCAAGACCGGCAGTCCCTTCGGTCTGGTTGGGTTCACGAAGACCTTCGACGCGACGTTCGCCGAGTTCGTACCGGTCTCGGCAGACAAGATCGCCGAGTCGATCGAACCAGCCCCGGACAGCAGCACCACGACGACAGTTGCCGACTCCACGACCGAAACAACCGAAACGACCGAAACGACCGAAGCAGAACCGATCGAGACCGATGCCGATTGTGGCGCATTCGACAGCAGCCTCGATGCGACCATCTCCACGACGATGGTGGTCTTGGACGACGACAAGAACTGGGTCGAGAACAACGGAGTCGTCCCGCTCATGACAGCTACCGCCTACACCCCGATCGTCTCCCAGACCGTCAACCAGGTCAGCCAAGCGCTCTCCACCGTCGACCTGCGTGAGATGATCCGCCAAGTCGATGCCGGCGCCGCACCCAGCACCGTTGCCGGCCAGTGGCTCCAGCTCGCAGGGCTGACCGGCTCGTAGAAGCAACGCCGACTGCGCTCGGCGTTTCTCGCGTCGGTTGGATCGGTCGGGTCAGGTACTCTCTGCCCCGATGATCGAGATCAGGGGGCTGACGAAGCGATTCGGACGAGTGGTCGCGGTCAACCAGTTGAGTTTCACGGTCGAGCCGGGACAGGTGACCGGCTTCCTCGGACCGAACGGGTCCGGCAAGAGCACGACGATGCGATGCATGCTCGGGCTCGATCGCCCCGATGCGGGAGACGTCAGATTCGACGGGCGATCGTTCCGTTCGTTGCACAACCCGTTGTTCGAAGTCGGCGCCCTGCTCGATGCGGGCTACGTCCATCCCGGGCGTAGTGGTCGCAACCACCTCAAGGCCATTGCCGCGTCCAACGGCATCAGCGCGACACGAGTCGACGAAGTCGTCGCACTGGTGGGCCTGACCGACGTCGTGAAGCGGCGCGTCGGTGGGTACTCGCTGGGGATGCGTCAACGGCTCGGACTGGCTGGCGTTCTGCTCGGCGATCCGCCCACGATCATCCTCGACGAACCCGCCAATGGCCTTGATCCCGAAGGCATTCGCTGGATCCGTGATGTGCTCGTCCACCTTGCGAGCAACGGCAAGACCGTCCTCGTCAGTAGCCACTTACTCAGCGAGATGGCACAGATGGCCGACCACCTCGTCGTGATCGGGATGGGTCAACTGATCGACACCTGCTCGGTCCAGGACTTCGTTTCGCGCCACTCCAAGCAGTGGGTTCGAGTTCGCAGTCCGCACGCCGAAACAATCGCCCATCAACTCCGTGGCGGCGGAGCAACGGTCACGTTCGTCGATCCCACCACGGTCGATGTCGTTGGGGCAACCGCAATCGAGATCGGCGAACTGGCTGCGCGCAACAACGCAGTCCTCCACGAGTTGTCGCCGCAGCAGGGCTCGCTCGAGGACGCCTTCCTGGAAGCAACGTCGGGCACCCAGGAGTACCGCTCGTCGCTTCCAGTGGACCCCGGTCCAATTGCTCCGACGGCGACTTCGACTCCGTTCGCACCACCTGCTGGAGGTGCGACGTGATCGATCTGATCAAGAGCGAGTGGATCAAGATGCGCACGGTGCGGGTCAATTTCGTCCTCACCACCATCGCCGCTGCATTCCCGCTGATCGTGATTGCGCTGATCGCCCTGCTCAGCAATGACGCCCAACGAACGGCCGACGATCTCGTTGATGGAGTCACCGGGACAATGGTGCTCACGGCGCTGTTGCTCGGAGTCATCGGCGCGCTCAACCTCACCGGAGAGTTCAGCCACCAGACGATTCGGGTCACCTACGCGGCAACCCCTCAAAGGTCGAAGGTGCTGATTGCGAAGGCCGTCATCACCCTGATCGCAACGTTGGCGATGGCGGCGGTCATCGCGTTCTTCACCTACCTCGTTGGATCGCTCATCCTCAGCGGGCGAGACGCCGAAGTCACGCTGTCGGGGAACGACAAGGCGGCACTGCTCGGCGTGATCGTCCTCTCGGGTTTGTTGGCGCTGCTCGGTTACGGCCTCGGGTTGCTGATCCGCAACTCTCCCGCGACCGTGACGATCTTGATCCTGTGGCCCTTGCTGCTCGAGAACATCGCCCGCGCCGTGCTCAGCGCGGCTGGGGTCGAGGACCCCACTCCGTGGCTCCCGTACCAGTCCGCGATCACCATGGCGAAACCCGACCTCGACCTGAGCGACCCGGGTCGGGTGCAGGGCGGCCTGTACATGGCCGCGGTGGTCCTCGTGTTCATCTTCATCGGGCTGATCGTGAACGAGCGACGCGACGCATGACATCATTGCCGGATGCGCATCACCCTGCCATCCGGAACCCCTGCTGAACTCGCTCGGCCCGCTTCAGGCGACTCCACTCTCGGACTCGTCATCACGCCCGACATCTGGGGGCTCCGTCCGCTCTACGAAGAGATGGCGCAGCGATTCGCCGACGAGTGGCAGATGGTGGTGTGCGTCGTCGAGAACTTCCCCGGCACCGACCTCGGCCAAGACATCGCTGCTCGCTATGCCGCTGTCTCCGGGCTCACCGACAGCGACCAGCTTCGAGATCTCGAGGAGGGGGCCGACGCCACCGGCTGCGCGACGGTCAACCTGCTCGGGCACTGCATGGGCGGGATGTACTGCTACAAGGCCGCTGCGAGCGACCGCTTCCACCGAGTCGTCGCGTTCTACGGCATCATCCGACTGCCCGACGTCTGGAAGGGCGCAGGCCAGGCCGAGCCACTCGGCATCCTGCTCAACGGCCACGCCGACCGGGTGCTCGCGGTGGTCGGCTCGCTCGACGGCTACACACCTGCGGACGCGATCGAAGCGCTGGCCGACACCGGAGTGACGATCGTGGAGTACCCCGAGGCAGACCACGGCTTCGCCCACGACATCGCGCGTCCGACCCATCGGCCGGGCGACGCAGCCGACGCCCACACTCGCGCCCACGAGTGGCTGCTCAGCTGACGTCGCCCACCCACGACCCTGTCATCACATGTCGGCCCTAGGCCGACATGTGATAACTGCGCAACCGACGTCACCCTTTCGGGTCAGTCCGCCAGGTCGATCCGCATCAACAGCGATCGCAGCGTCGGGCCACCTGGATCGGCGAACTCCGCGATTGTGCCAAATCCGCAGCGCTCGTAGAAGCGTTCCCGCGTCGTCAGGCACTCCAACACCACGCACCGTTCACCTAGTCGGCAAAGTCGTTCGAGCAATTCGACCATGAGATCGCGACCTAAGCCGGAACCCCTCAGGAACGCCTCTGTCGCCACAGTCTGAACATGCGCGTGCGGGGGCAACCCCGAGGCCAGATGTGCTTGACGACACGCCAGTTGGAATTCGTGCTCGATCCGTGCGGCATCGGTCGTACCCACTTCGCCGGACGAATCGAAGTCGTCACATAAGTGGCATGCACCCGCACGAGTGGCCAGCGCGACCCCGACAAGAGTCGTTTCAGACATCGCGGCAACGGTCACGGGGTTCGGCGAGTTTGGCCAGTCGGCATATTCGTTCGCCATTCCGACGAAGCGGCCAACTGCCGATTCGCCGAACATCCCGTAGGCGAAAGGCTCACCGGCGAAGGCCGTGGCCACCAATCGGCGTGCCATCTGTAGGTCGTCGACCGACAGATCACCAAAACTCAGCGCTGAGTCGTTCATCGGGACACGAACTGCCTGCGTTACAAGATCAGCGTGAGCGGAGTTCGAGCCGGTCGCGCAGCTTGATGGTGTAACGGCGGTCGTGCTGGTCGATCCAACCGAGTCGGATGAAGCTGGCGATGGCCTTGTTCACACGTTCGCGTGACGCGCCGACCATTCCGGCCAGTTCCTCCTGGGTGACCGGCAACAGGAACGTGTCACGACCATCGGCGAGTTCGAGCAGTCGCTTCGCGGTACGACCGGTGACGTCGAGGAACACCGAGTCCGCGAGTGCCTCGTTGGTCTCACGAAGTCGGCCGGCAAGCAGGCGTGTGACCCCCCACAGCAAGGCCGGGTTGCTGTTGAACATCGCGAGCACGCCCGCATACGGAATCGCCAGCACGGTCGATGGCTCGAGCGCTCGCGCGTTCGCTGAACGAACGCCGTTATCGAGCATGCCCATCTCGCCGAACAGGTCTCCCGGGGTCATCAGGCCGACCATGGTCTCTCGATTATCGATCGGGTTGGCGATCGCGACAGCGACGCGGCCCGAGAGCAGCACGTACAAAGCATCGGGTTCATCACCTTCGCGGAACAACATGTCACCCCGGGTGAGGGTCTGCTCGGATGCCTTGGCGAGCACTACCTGAAGTTCCTCGCGGCTCGCGTCGGCGAAGAATTCGGTCTGGGCGAGAACGTCGTCGTGAGCCATGTGACACACGACGGTACTACCGTCGTGGTCATGCCGCAGCACGGAGTCGAGAATGTGTGGACCATCGTGGTCGCGGGTGGCTCGTCGCAACGATTCGGACGTCCCAAGCAGTACGAGCAATTGGGCGAGAAACGTGTCATCGACCATTCCCTCGCAGTCGCCGAATCCGCATCGACCGGGGTCGTGCTGGTCGTTCCCTCCATCGACGTCCAGGTCGAAGGTGGCGTCGCAGGCGGGCAAACTCGCAGCGAGTCGGTTCGCAACGGACTCGCCGCCGTCCCGCCAGACGCGACCATCATCTGTGTGCACGACGCGGCCCGGCCGTTCGCCGATGCCGCGCTGTTTCGCGCTGTCATCGCAGCCGTCTCCAACGGGGCAGACTGCGCCATTCCCGGGGTCCCGGTCGTCGACACGATCAAGGTCGTCAACGGGTTGGGAATCGTGGTGTCCACCCCCGAGCGCTCAACCCTTCGGGCCGTGCAAACGCCTCAGGCGTTTCGTGCCGATGTGTTACGGGCCGCACACGCCGGGGGTTCCGAAAGCACCGACGACGCCGCGTTGGTCGAAGCTCGCGGAGGCACGGTCGTGGTCGTGCCCGGCAGTCTCGACAACCGCAAGATCACGGTTCCGGAAGACCTCGTCTGGGCGAGGTCGAAGGTCGACCAACGTGTCGGCAGTGGGCATGCGGGTGGGACATGAGTGCAATGGGCGTTCGTGTGGGGCAGGGTTTCGACATCCATCGATTCAGCGACGATCCAGCGCGGGTGCTGGTTCTCGGCGGTGTGGTGTTCGACGGCGAACGCGGCCTGCACGGCCACAGCGACGCCGATGCGATCGCCCATGCGGTCACCGACGCCCTCCTCGGTGCCGCCGGACTGGGCGACATCGGGCAGCACTTCCCCGACACCGACCCGCAGTGGAGGGGCGCCGACTCGGTGCAGATGCTCCGCCATGCGGCCGGTTTGGTGAGTGATGCTGGTTGGATGATCGGCAACGTCGACTGCTCGGTGGTGTGTGAGCGGCCGAAACTGGCGCCCCGACGCGACGAGATGCAACAACGTCTCAGTGCAGCGGTCGGCGCGCCAGTCACCGTCAAAGGTCGACGCGCCGAAGGTTTGGGCGCGTTGGGACGAAGCGAAGGAATTGCGTGTTGGGCTGTCGCCGTCATCCAACGACACGACAACGCCGGCACGACAACACAGGATTGAAGGTAGCGAACATGGCGCCACGCGGTGCATCATCATCCGGGCGAGGCAAGCCGACCGGCCGCCCAGCCGGCAAGACAGTCGGTCGGTCATCGGGCGGCTCGTCGGGTAAGTCTTCGGGCGGCTCGTCGGGCAGGTCATCGAGCACGTCATCCGGCGGCTCCGCGGGCAGGTCATCCGGCAAGTCCTCTGGTTCGGGGGCTCGATCGCGCACGTCCGGAGCCGGAGGTGGCGCCCGCCAGTTCTCGTCGCGAGGCGCCGGCCGAACGGGCGGCGTGGCCCGACCCGACGCTCCCCCACGCAAGCCTGAAAAGACCCTCGGTGGCGAGCAGGTCGAAGGCCGCCAGGCCGTCCGTGAGTTGCTGATCGCGGGCAAGCGCAAGGTTCGCGAGATCTGGATCGCGACCGATCTCGACGACAACGACGTGATCACCGACATCATGGCCCTCGCCCGCAATGAACGGGTCCAACTGTTCGAGGTCAATCGCCGCAAGATCGACGCAGTCGCGCGCAGCGAGGCACCGCAGGGCGTCATCGCGTTCGCCGCGCCCCTTCCCGAGGTGGACTTCGCCGAGTTCTTGAAGCGCCGCCCGGGGAAGCCACCGTTCCTCGTTGCGGTCGACGGTGTCACCGATCCGGGCAACCTCGGCGCGCTGTTGCGCTGCTGCGACGGCGCGGGCGTAGACGGTGTCGTCCTGCCACGGCACCGGGCAGTCCACATCACACCCACGGCCGCCAAAGCCGCAGCCGGCGCGGTCGAACATGTCCCGATGGCCGTTGTCGGCGGATTGCCCGCTGCGCTCGCGCGGATCAAGGACGCCGGGATCTGGGTCGTCGGCCTGGACGACGCATCCGACCGCAGTTTGTTCGAAATCGGAGACCTCGCCGCAGAAGGCGTCTGCCTGGTTCTCGGCGCTGAAGGCGCCGGGTTGTCGCGGTTGGCCCGAGAACGCTGCGACATGATCGTGAGCATCCCGATGCTCGGCCGACTGTCGTCGCTGAACGTCTCCGCTGCCGCCGCCCTGGCCTGCTACGAGATCACCAGAGCACGCACCCGCAAACCCTGACCAACTTCGGTCTTTCCCCAACGTTCATGTCACCGCAAGTTACGAAAAGCGACAACTGGTGGTGACATGAACGTGGGGTGAGCGGGGTTGGGAGGGCGGGGGCTCGGAGACCGGTCAGGATGATCAGGACGGGGGGATGATCGCCCAGCCGCGGCTCTCGAGTTCGTTTGCGAGCATTTCGGCTGGAATTCCCTTGAGCAGCACGGCCCTGTCGCGGTCGATCCGGGCTTGGGCGCGGGCTGCGACCGGGTCGTCGAACGTCGCCGGCTCGCCATCTGGGCCGACCTCGGCCTCGGCTGTCAGCCGCTCGATCAACTCCGAGGCTTCGCCGATCGAGAACTTGCCCCGCGCCTGGCGCTGGGTGAGCCCGAAGTGATGGCGTCCGGTCGCGAAGTCGTATCCCGTGGCTTCCATGAGCGAGAGCAGGTAGGCGACCTGCTTCTGCGAAGCGGGCGGACCGGATTGTTGGCCAAAGCTCACCGCCTGAACCTCATGACTTCACGACGAAGTTCAGCAAGCGATCCTGCACGGCGAACACCTTGGCGACTTCGACCTGGGTCAGGTGCGCCGCGATCGACGGGTCCTCGCGGGCGATGCGTTCGACTTCCTCGGCGCCGAGACCGACGGGCACGGTGAGCCGACCCCGGATCTTGCCGTTGAACTGGACCACGATCGTGACTGCCGTCTTCACCAGCAGCGCTGGATCTGCTGCCGGCCACTTCTGCAGGTGAATGGAGCCGGCGTGATCGAGCCGGCTCCACAACTCTTCGGTGATGAACGGGCAGATCGGTGCCAACATCAACAGCAAGCTGTCGATCGCCTCTCGAACCGGTGCACCGCGCACGCCGGCGGTCACTGCCTCGCGGGCCGCGTTGGAGATCTCCATCAACTTGGCGATCGCGGTGTTGTACTTGTGCCGCTCGAAATCTTCGGTGATCGCAGCGATACGGGTGTGGACCGCGCAGCGCAGTTTGTCGACGGAGCCGGCATCGCCGGAATCGGCGATGCCCGGCCCGCCATCTGCCAACGCCTGCCGCCACAACTTGGTCAGCCACTTGTACATCCCGCTCGGTGAAACATCCGCCCAGTCGATGTCGTCCTCGGGGGCGGACGCAAACAGGATCGTCGCCCGCAACGTGTCGGCTCCGTACTGGTCGATGACCTCCGACGGCTGAACGAGGTTTCCTCTCGACTTCGACATCGCCGAACCGTTGAGGATCACCTGACCCTGGTTCAACAGCGCGTCGAACGGTTCGTCGACGCTGACGTGACCCGCATCACGCAGCGCCTTGACGACGAAGCGCGCATACAGCAGGTGCAGGATCGCATGCTCGACGCCGCCGGTGTACTGGTTGACCGGCAGCATCCGGTCGGCCACGGCCTTCGGCCACGCCATCTCCGTGTTGTTCGGCGACAGGAATCGGAGGAAGTACCACGACGAATCGACGAATGTATCCAACGTGTCGGTCTCGCGGACTGCTGGGGCTCCACATGCGGGGCAGGCAACGTGCTTCCACGTGGGATGTTGCGCGAGCGGCGATCCGGCGACCTGGTAATCGAGGTCGTCAGGCAACCGAACCGGCAGATCGGCGACGGGAACACCCTGCGGGCCGCACGCGGCACAGTGGATGATCGGGATCGGTGGGCCCCACGAGCGCTGGCGCGAGATCAGCCAGTCGCGGAGTCTGAAGTTCACGGTGCGCTTGCCCCAGCCCTTCGATTCCAGATCGTCCATCACCGCGTTCTTGGCGTCGATGGTCGTCATCCCGTTGTAGTCGCCGGACCCCACGACGACTCCGTACGTCGTGTAGGCCTGGGTCATCGTCACCGGAT
>JANOEM010000064.1:0-2796 GCA_031413195.1 Actinomycetes bacterium | reverse complement strand
CCGAAGCCGATGAGGCGGCTTTACCCATTGTTCATGAAATTAAAGCCGCCATCACGAAACTAGAGTTACATGGACTTAAAAATGAGTTCAGTAATGCAGAGATCGTCAAAGGCGGCGATGCCGGCGTTGGGTGTGGCGCTCGCGGATGGCGAGATCGGTGTCGAGCATGTCGATGTCGCGAACCGGGCCAGGCGACGTCTCGACGCTTCACTCCGGCCCGCACTCGACAGCAAATCGGGCGAGTTGGCTGAGCAGGCGAAGGTGACGACACCTGACGAGTTCACCAAAGTGATGGCGCGTGCGACCCGCCGGATCGAAGACGACGCCGGGGTCGAGCGGTTGCGGCAGCAGCGTCGCAACAACAGTGTCAAGACCTGGGTCGATCAGGTGACCGGGATGTGGAACATTCGTGGCACGTTCGACCCGGCCACCGGTGCGGGACTCGCGCAACGTTTGGCCGACGCCCTCAACACCCGGATGGCCCAGCCGACACCTGACGATTGTCCGACGGATCCGTTCGCGAGGATGGACTGGTTACGCGCCGCGGCGCTCACCGATCTGTTCCACAACCGCACCAACACCGGGTCTGGGGCGTCGATCCTGGTCGTCGTTGACGCCACCGACACCGCGACCGGCAGTGATGACGGTCGGCCGGTCGTGGATTGGGGGATCCCGGTCGAGATCCCCGACCGTGTCCTGCGCGACCTCTACGGGCAGCCGGACACCACGGTCGATGTGGTCATCGTCCGTAACGGGATCGTCCTGCATGCGCCGGGCCGGCTCGATCTGGGCCGGACGACGCGTCTCGCGAACCGGGCTCAACGCCGCGCCCTCCGCGCCCTCTATCCGACGTGCGCGATCGCAGGCTGCAACACCCATTTCAACCTATGTGCGATCCACCACGTCAAATGGTGGGAACACGGCGGGTTGACCGATCTTGCCAATCTGATCCCGATCTGCGTACTCCACCACCACAGAATCCACGACCGGGGCTGGCAGATCAGCCTGACAGCGGATCGGACACTCACCATTACCTTGCCCGATGGACGGATCATGACCAACGGACCTCCCCGCACCAAAGTCGCCTGACCCGCGGCGCCCGCCGCCGGGAAGGGCACATCGACTCGTCCGCGAGCCGAATCAGCCCGAACGCAGCCAGACCACGGAGCGACCCGGACGAGATGGCGCGCCCGACCTTGGCCCGACCTTGGCCCGACCTTGGCGTGACCTTGGCGCCGGCCGCAAGCCGAGCGTCGAATGGGCCAAGAAGTCGACGTGCCGCCCGTAGAGTCGCGGCGATGGAACTAACGGTTCGTGCGTTGATCGAACGCTTCGGGATGCAGCCGTTGCCGGTGGAGGGAACCTACTTCGCCGGCACCTATCGCAGCGCCGACGAGACCACCACGGCGGTCGGAGTCGGGCCAAAGGGCACGGCGATGATCGGGTTGTATGCGAGAGAGCCGCTCAGCCGTTCGCTCTTCCACCGTCTCGCCTTCGATGAGGTGTGACATCACTATGCGGGCGACCCGATTCGGCTGGTGCTGCTGCACCCCGACGGCACCAGCCAGGATCTGATACTCGGGGGCGATGTGTATAAGGGTCAGTGTGTACAACATGTCATCCCCGCCGGTACCTGGCAGGCGGGCGAACTGGCGCCGGGGGGAACGTGGGCACTTTTCGGTTGCACGATGGCGCCGGGCTTCACCGGTGCCTGCTTCGAGGGTGGCACGCATGCGGCGCTGATCTCGTTGTACCCCGACCGAGCCGATGACATCGATCGCCTTGCCCTGCCCGACGGTCACGGCGCCACCATGACCGATGGCTTCGCACCGTGAGTCGAATCGTCGCGGTCGACCCGAGAGCGGGAACGATCACGCAGTCTCGCCAACGCTGGCGACACATGCCCGGACGAGCATCGACGGCACCTGATCGCGCCCAAGGCATTCGTTCCTGAACGCAAGCGATTACCGAGTCGGTTTCAGAGGTCGAGGTGGAGGCGGAGCGCGTCCTCAAGCTGATCCATGAGGTGGAACGGGACGCTGCCGATCAAGTTTCCGACGCGCTCAATGGCCACCGAGCGGACCTGTTCGGCCTGTGCCTTTGAGTCGACATTGAGTCCGGTCTCGCTGGCGGGAAGCAGCGTCTGAAACGGGTAGACGTGTTTGAGGTTGGACGTCACCGGGACCACCGTCACCACGCCGCGTCCGAGTCGCTGTGCGGTCGTATTGGCTCCGTCATTGCTGACAATGACGGCAGGGCGCGTGCGCGCAGCTTCGCTCCCGACAACATGGTCCAGGTTGACGAGGCGGATCTCACTGCGACGCATCAGGCGTCCGCAGTTGCGGTATCCCAGGCGGTGTTGTCGGGATCGTCGGCCCACTCCGTGAACGCGGCAGCGTAGGACTCGGAGAGCTCCGATGCCCGAAGCAGGCGGATCGCACGCTGCAACGCTGCGGAACGTGAGGCGACTCGATGGGTCTTGACGTAGTTGTCGAGAAACTCGATGTCTTCGTCTGGGACGCTCACACTGACTTTCATACCGTCAGACTACCTAAGTAGCAGCAAGAGTACTACCTATGCTTCGACACGGCGACGACATCGAGAGCGGCTTGATTCCATCGGGTTGGGCCTTGATCAGCTCCCCCGTGAGGCGCAGCTGCGCGAAGGTGTGTCCATGTCGGCTCGATCGAACACCAGCCCGGCATGCCAGGGACACGGTGGAGGAGGATGGCCATGCAGTGGGCACCGCATCGTCCGGATTCCGGTTGATGTCTGTCACCCGGACGAGCGATCCGT
>JANOEM010000063.1:0-3353 GCA_031413195.1 Actinomycetes bacterium | reverse complement strand
ACTGGACAGCAAGGGCGGCGACCACGAGGGTGCCTCCTTTACCGAAAGCATGCGTTTCCTCTGGACCCAGAGTTCGGCCGTGCACGTCATGGTCGCCACCGCATCTGCGCAGATCGGCAGCGACGTCCTCGGTGGTGACGGGCCGACCGTCATTGACCCCGGCACCACTCCGGTGCCAGGTGTCAGTGTGTTCGCTTCGTGCACCGTGGCGAGACGGACCGGCACGACGGTGTGGTTCGGCTACAACAACCCTTTGGCCGAACGGCGCGTTGCGCTCGTCGAGTCGGCGAGCGTTGTCTACATCAAGGGCTTCCTGGGCGCCCTGAACCGGGGTCAGGTCACCCAGTTCCAGCCCGGCGTTGTTGAACGAGCGTTCGCGGTCACGGTGCCAGTCGGTTCGACCGCCACCTGGGCAGTGACACCGGCCAACACCCTTGGCGTGAGCGATGCTCCGTCGTCGGCTACGAGTGGCCCATCGACGCCTGCGTGTCCCTCTGGTGTGGGCGTGCGTTCGGCGACGCCACAGATCGTTGGGAGCCTCGTGCCGACGATCTCTGCGACGCCGGTGAACCAGCTCGTGAGCGCCGGTCTCCTCGTGCGGTCGTCACTCAAGTTCTCGGCCAATGGCGTCGTCAGCGCCTGCTCCGACGGCGGTGTTCCACTTGCGCCGAGGGTGCTGTGGGGCTACGGCACATCAGGCCAAGCCGGCGGTTTGGTCGTCCCTTCGGGCGCTGCCTACGAACCGCTGGCGGCGGACAGGGTGGTTCGGGTCGATTCGAACCCTACGAACGGTGTCACGTTCGAGCGTTCGTACCAGGTCACTCGTCGGGTTGTCGACCCGCAGACTCTCAGCGTGTTCGGAACGCTGCAGGAGCAGCTTGCGGGCACCGCTCAGGTCGCATGGGGCTACAGCTCGATCAGTGTGATCGCCGACGTCGAAGCCCGCTGCCAGTTCCCCAATGGAGTCGTCAGGAGTTCCACCACGGTGTGGGTGGATCCCGAGTTCGGCAGCGGGTTCAACTTCCACACCGTCACCGACCAGGCCACCCAAACGACACGGGACGCAGCGTTCTGTCTCCCACCGTTGAATACCGTGGGGTGCGACGTGCGAGCGATCGGTGTCGGCCCGGGCGGAAGTCGGCTGCGCTGATCACGGCTCGGTGCTGTCTCGACCGTTCTGGAACCACGGTCGAGACAGCACGCCGAGTAGTTCATCTAGTCGTGCTGACACGTCGGCGCGACGTCGTCTGTCCGGTGTCCGATCGTGAGCGGCACGGCGGGCGTCCATCGCTGCGATGGCTGCCTGTTCGGGCATGATTCGATAACGATCGGCCCGGGAACGGGCCTCGTGAAGCCACTGCTCGCCGGTCGAGTGGTCACCCGCGGCGTCGGCCGCAACGGCCAGAAGTCGACGGAGCGTGGTGGGCAGCAGATGGTTGTCGCCGAACCGATCGACCACGTCGATGAGTTTCAAGGCGCGTTGTGTTGCGGCGGCGATGTCGCCGGTGAGGAGCAGCGACTCGATCAGGCCGACATCCTGAAAGGCGGTGACCTCCTCATTGCCGTCAGCAGCGAGCACGGCGACGCAGGCTGCGATGCCGGCGACCTGCGTGCCATCGCCGAGCCCAGCGCGGACCTTCGCTCGCAGGCTCAGGCCGGTTGCGATGGCGGCCCGGGCGGCGTCACCTGCTGCGGCGAGCACCCGGGCTGCGTCGATCGATAGTGCGTGCGCTCTTTCCAGGTCACCGAGTTCGACCAGAATCGTCGCTTGGTTCAGCTCGATGATGGCCACATTGGTCACGTCGCCGCACCTGCGAGAGGCTCGGATCGATCGGGAATAGCCATCCACCGCCTGCTTCCACTGCCCGCGATTGTCGGCGATCAAGGCAAGGTTCCCTTCGGCAACCGCGACGAGACGTGGGTCGCCACTCGCGCGAGCGGCTCGCAAGGCCTCGCGATCTGCTGCGTTGACATCGAGGAGACCCTTGGCGCTCCGGGCCTCCCCGACGAGCAACCAGACATCGAACTGCAGTGTCGGCTCGTCGGCTGCGTTCGCGAAACGACTGGCGCTCATCGCCAACTCGAGGGCGCGATCCCAGCGGTCCGACCAGACAGCGATCCAGGCCTGCTCGATGAGGAGTTCGCACTGGATGACCGGGTCGGCGTCCGGAGCGGCACGTCGCGCCCGTCCGAGGTGGGCGGATGCAGCCCGCAGTCGACCCGACGTACGCGCGCACGTCGCTTGACGCACCATCAATTTTGCGGCCGCGCCAGGCGACGCCGCTGCTGCAACGGCCTGCTGCAGGGCCCACGCTTCGAGAGGGGCCTGCCGGGCCGCATGCGCAGCAGCGGCGAGGCGTTCGGCCATACCCACGATCTCGGCGTCGGGCCGTTGCAGACGTTGCGCCGCCAGCAGCACTCGCTCGAAATGGTGAGACGCCTCAGCGCTGGCGCCCGCGCCGAACGCCGCTTCACCTGCCAGCTGGGCCCACCGCAACGTTCCGGCGTTGTCGCCTGCCTCGAACCAGTGGTCTGCCACGAGTGCCGGAGACGGCGCATCGGTCTGCTCGAGCCGGCGTGCGGCGCGCTCGTGAACGACGCGCCTACGGGCGACAGCGAGACCCGCCGCCGCGACGACGCGAGTCGCTTCGTCGGGGAACCTGAGGTCGTCGCCTTCGAGCACCAGGGTGCCATCTGACTGCTCCGCAGCTGAACAGATCTCGTGCGACGTGATCTCCGCGATGGCAGCAGCATCCGCGACGTTGCACGACGGCCCGATCACGGCCACCGTTCGCACCACCCGTGCAACAGCAGTGGGCAGTCGGTCGATTCGCGTGGCGACCAGCGCCTCCAGGGTGGGAGGAAGTACGGATCGCGGACCGAGCCGGGCCAACCCCTGTGCGAGCAGGGGCGATCCAGCGGCAGCGCGGACGATGGCATTGAGATCTGCATCCGACAGGGGCCGATCAGACGCATCGATCACGACATCTCTGACGTCGGTTGAGTCAAGCGGACCCAGCTCCAGCTGAAGTGCGCTCGTGCCGACGCTCGCTTGTCGCCCCGTCATCACGAGGCGACGACCCTGCGGCGTCGCTTGGAGCTCGGTGGCCACCGCCCTGATCACGCTCCATGAGGCTTCATCGAGGTGATGGTGGCCGTCGATCACCACGATGAGTTCGGGCGGCCACAGCCGCGCGATGCGGCTGGCGATACTGGCGATGGCTTCGACCCCGGCTTCGATGGTCGTCGCGGCAATGTGTTTCGTGCGACGCCCGAACGCTTCCAGCGAGATCGACTCCCAGGCACCGACGCCGCCGAGCTCCTCGACGAGTCGGCGCGCAGCGAGCAGCGGG
>JANOEM010000062.1:0-9038 GCA_031413195.1 Actinomycetes bacterium | reverse complement strand
CCGTGCAGCCGGTAGCGAAAAGACTGCTCGTCTCGTCGGCGAAGCTCGCGGCCAGCGGGCGACGTTGATCAACCAGCGCGGCGATGCCCGCGTCCAGCGCGGTGTCAAGCTCGAAGACATCTTCAGCCAGATCCAGGCCGGAGAAGTTGCGACCTTGAACCTGGTCCTCAAAGCCGACGTCAACGGCTCGCTCGAAGCAGTGACCGAGAGCCTGCGTCGACTCGAGCGTGAGACCGTCAAGCTCGCGTTCGTGCAGCGCGGTGTCGGTGGAATCACCGAGAACGACATCATGCTCGCTGCGACGACCAACGCAACGTTGATCGGTTTCAACGTCCGCCCCGACCGCAAGGCGCGGGAGATGGCGGCCAGCGAAGGCGTCGAGATCCGTACCTACGAGATCATCTACAAGCTGCTCGAAGACATCGAGCGGGCGATGGTCGGTATGTTGGCGCCCGAGTTCGAAGAAGTGGTCACCGGCGAAGCCGAGGTCCGCGAAGTCTTCCGGGTTCCTCGTGTCGGTGGCATCGCTGGTTGCTACGTGCGATCGGGAACGATCACCCGTGGCACCAAGGTGCGCTTCCTCCGCGAGGGAGTCATCATCTGGAAGGGCAGCATCACCTCGCTCAAGCGGTTCAAGGAAGACGCCCGCGAAGTGCGTGAGGGCTTCGAGTGCGGTATCGGCCTCAGCGACTTCCAGGACCTCAAGCCCGGCGATCTGATCGAAACCTTCGAAGAACGCGAGATTCCCCGGGTCTGACCCGGACTGGCGTCAACAGGTTCCGGTCGGCGCAGCGATTGTCAGAGCGTTCGCCGCTGCTTCTGCGCTCGGCTGAAGGTTTCGGTCCAATCTGACGTTCAACAGCTCACCAGGTTGAATCGGCCCGACAGCGGGCGGCGCCGCAAGCCCAGACTTGAACTGCCCCCAATAGGTCCAATCTGCACCGGGCAGTTGGTACCAGAGGTGATAGCCCTCCGGGTCCACCTCGAACTCCGTCGCGACTGGAGAAGCTGTCCATCCCGCCCCCTGAACCGGACAGCCGAATGAGATCGTGGGGAGTGCGAACGGTGTCACGGCCAGCGTCGACTCGATCGTCGACTCAGCGGTCGATGCCGATTCCGGGGCAGCGGGCGAGATCGAGGATCGTCTCGTCCGGTCCAAGTCGGCGGGTGAATATGGGCGTGGCGAGGAGGGGATTGGTGATGGTGCCTCGGCTACCCCCTCCCTGCGATTCTCGATCAGATCTGTCGCGGACGACACGATCTGCAACGAGAGCGCGAACGCCAAGCCTCCGCATGCGATCGAGACGAGTCGGCGCGCCGGGCCCCTTCTGCGAAGAAGACTGCGCAGTGATCCAACTCGCGGATCTGGGCGGCGCGTCTCGACCGTTGGCGATTGACCGAGTGCTTCATCCGCCGGCATGACTGCCGCTGTGGGTGCTGATCGCAAGTCCCTGACGAGGGTGGATGCGCGATCGGCAAAGAACGCCACCGCATCATCGTCGAGACAGTGAGGGCCACCTTCGATGTGGGACACCAGCGCCTCGGCGCTGCAGGCGACGACATGACCACGATGGATGATCGGATCTGGCAATGTGGCGCCCGTCAAGCACAACACGGGAGTCACGGCATGCTGCAGAACTTCGCCGATGAGACCTGCTTCCCAGAGCGCGAACGCACAGTCTTTCCCCAAGTCATGATTACCGAGCCTGAACACAGCGCGGCTGACCTTCATTCGGCCGCCCCGGTGGATCAAGTCAATCGCAAAGACTCCCGACGGTCCGACCACAAGGTGTGAGACCATGGCTTTGTAGCCCGGGACGCCGACACCGTGAATCACTCGATATTGCCCGGGCAACTTGTTCAGCGAGGACAAAGTCAGCGGGCTATTCGGCGTCGACAGGGTGGACCTCACAAGGGGTCCGTGCTGACGCGCGAAATCGGCATGTTCAATCATCGGCTGAACAGCTGCGCGACTTGACGTTGTTCATGCATGGCCGTTCTTGCTCGAACATCCCGGGTCTCGAATGTGTTCATCTCTCTTGTCGAGCTTGGATTCGGCTTTCGGGCAGTCAATTCCAACCTAGCCTAGAGAGGCAAGGCCATATCCGTCTTGATCTCGGATGCGGTGAGCAGGCGGTTGTACACACGGACTTCATCGATTTGGCCAGCAAAGAACTCGCCCCAAATGGCGTTTCCGCCGAGCTTGAGGGGGTTGGACGAGGTCAGGATCGAGCCGGAAGCGGCCTTTGTCGACCGAAGGGTGCCGTTGATGTAGAGGCGAAGACTGGCGCCATCGTAAGTGGTCGCTATGTGCGTCCAAGTGAGGGTCGGCAACGCGGGCGTGGCACCAGCGGATGTCGAGGTGCTTGAACCGGCACGACGAATCCAGGCTGCGGGACGACTGGCGCTTTCGCGGGCATATATGCCGTAGGACATGTCGCCGGAGCCTTCCTTGAGCGCGACCGTTCGCCAACCAGAGGTGGCAGTCGGCCGCACCCAAGCCTCGATCGTCATTCCTCTGGTGAGGTCGAGGGTGGGGGCATCGGGGACGGAAACGTAGTCATCGACGCCGTCGAAACTGAGGGTCCCTCCGTACTTGCCTGCTCCGTACCAGATTGCCTGAAAGACCGAGCCGTGGTTTCCGTTTCCGCTGAGGTCGGTGAGATTCGTGCCGGACACTTCGTTGAAGTTGTAGCTCGCAACGAGTCCAACCGGACTTGCGACATTCGACACAGTTACGGTGATCGACGCCGAAGTCGTCAGGTTTCCGGCCGGGTCACGGGCGACCGCGGTCAGGGTGTGGGCTCCGTTCGTGACGGCAGAACTGCTCCAACTCGTGCTGTACGGACTGATGGTGTCCTCGGTGGAGAGGTTGGCTCCATCGAGTTTGAATTGCACGCCGGCTATGGCGACGTTGTCGCTGGCATTTGCCGAGACGACGACGGAGCCAGAGACCGTGGCACCGCTGGCCGGTGACGTGAGAGTGACAGCAGGCGGCTGTGTGTCGAGGGCCGCAGTTGTGAACGTGAGATCGCCGGACGTGGCGAGGTTGCCGGAAGCATCTCGGCTGAGCACTCGGTAGTGATACTGAGTATTGGATGTGAGGCCGGAGATGGTCTGCGCGTGGGCCGTGACGAGCGAAGCGTTGAGCGTTGTGAAGGCACCGTACGAGGTGTCAGTTCCATACTCAACTCGGCTGTCGGCCAACTCGCTGGTCGTCCAGTTGATCGTTGCGGTCGAGGGTGTCAGGCCAGACGCTGAGGCGGCGCTGATGACCGGGGCGGCGGTGTCGGGTATCCCGAGCTTGACGATCTTGGCTTGGGAGGGCACGCCGGCCGAGTTGACCGCAAACACCATGTAGTAGTTTTCCGGCGCCAGGTTGGCGTTCGCCGGCGTGTTGACCGTGAGCGTTGTGCCGTCCCGGGTGAACGGCAATTCCATGAAGTGCTGGTTCCAGTCGGCGGTGTGGGTAACGGATGCCAGGCTGACGAAAGTGATCTTGGCGATGTCAGCGGCCTCGGGCGTGACGATATTCATCGTCGAGTTGTGAGTGATCGTGGCCGGGACGCTCGTGATGGTGGGCCGGGGTCCCTGGAAGAGGTACGACGGCGAGTAGTACTGCGCGTTGAGCTGGTCCGGGGCGGGGGCAAGCCGCCCGCCGCCCGCTGAGAGTATTCGGCCGTCCGGCAGCAGGATCGATACCGAGTGGTACATGCGCGGTCGAGCCGGGCTGGCGACCTGAGTCCAGCTGCCAGATGCCGGGTCCCATTGCTCAGCAGTCAACGTGCCGGTCGTGGCGAAGTCATTCACGACCGTTGCTCCACCAATGGCCAGAGCCTTGCCGTTGGGCAGCATGGTCACGTTGTGGAACGATCGGCCGGCGGACATGTCGCCCGTGGCACTCCAGACCGGTGACCCACTTGTCATATCGAGAATGCGAACGGTCCTTTGCGACGGGCCAGGGTTCGATGGGCTGTAACTATTGAAGGCCGCTCCACCGCCCGTGATCAGGTATTTTCCGGGGGCGAACGACGTCCAGACACCGTACGGAACCTGTGTCGTGCCGACCGTGTTCCAGGTCGACGCGACGGGGTCGTACAGGTTCACACTGCCCTGCTCGGCAGAAATAGTCAGGACCTTGCCATTGGGGATCACAGACGTTTGCGGATACTGGATCTCGCGCAACTGTGGCGTGGAGAAGGGCAGCGTGGTGGTGAGGCCGGTGGCCGGATTGTAGATTTCGGGCGTGTCGGCGAACGTGCCGGGCGAGATCTGCCCACTGAATGTCACCATCCGTCCATCGGGTAGCTCGGTGAGACTTGGATACCAACGGGCATACTGCATGTCGGGTTTCTTGATCCACGTCTTGGTGATCGGGTCGAACACATTGACTGCCTTGATGCCGACCTCGCCGCCATCGTGACCACCCATGACGACCACCCGGCCGTCAGGGCCAGTGGCGTGCCCGGCACAGAAAAGACCGTCCGTGATGGACACGTCCGTGAACACGTTCGTCGTGGGATTCCAGACCTTGGCAAACGACGTGGGGCGCTCCCAGGCGTCCCACATGAGAATCTCTCCGGTGTACATCAATGTTGCGTGAACCGCCACGATTGGCCAGTTCATCACCGGGCTCCATTCGCCGACGATCGCCCGCGGGTCTGTGTTCGAGACGTTGACCGCAACAGCTGCCGAGGTCGTCTGGTTGACGGAGTCGCGGGCGCGGGCGGTCAAGACATGAGACCCGTTGGTGCTTGTCGTGGTATCCCAAGTCGTGCCGTATGGCACCGTGAGATCCTCGGGCCCGAGATTGTTGCCGTCGAGCAGGAACTGCACACCCACAACACCTGCGTCATCGCTGGCATCAGCCGACAAAATCACGGTGTTAGCCAGTGTGGCACCGTCAGCGGGCAAAGAAATTGCGACTGTCGGGGCTGTCACATCGGGAGCGGTGGTGCTGAACGACACCGTTCCTCCCGAACCTTGCAGCTCCACGTGGCTGCCATTTGCGACGATCATTTCGAGAGTGTGACTTCCGCCCGGCACGCCGACAAAGGTGTAAGACTGATTGCTGTCTGCATCGAAGTCCATCTTGGTGGGTCCACCATCGAGTCGAAGATGAACGTGCTTGCCATCGCCGACGATCCAGTCGCCGCTCTTGACATACGTTGCGGTCACTGTGGTCGTCGCCAGATTCTCACCGTTCGTCGGCTTGGTGATCGTGACTCGAGCCGGGTTGGCGGTCGTGATGTTGATCGTTGGGCTCGTCGCAACATTTCCGAATGAGTCGGTAGCTACCGCCGAGATCGCCTGTGAACCATTGACGAGCAAAGTCGTGTTCCAAACGGTTGCGTAAGGCGGAGCGGTGTCCGGAGCTCCGAGGTTCACCGAGCCAACTCTGAACTGCACGCTGGCCACCGAATTGTCATCGCTGGCGTCGGCCGTGACCGTGACATTGCCCCCCACCACAGCGCCTTCGGCCGGCGACGTGAGCGCAACGGTGGGCGCAATCACGTCACCGACGAACGTCGCATAGAGCGAGAAGGTTGAAGCTTCGAAGAGAAGGCGCCGAAGCTGGCTGGCCAAACACCAAAGACCTGCCCTGCCGTGGACCAGCCGCTCGTTCCGCCGTTTGTCATGTGCATGTTGTTGACTGAGCCACTCGAGCCATTTGAGTTGTAAGCGATGTAATAGGCTGTCGTCGGTGCGAGCATTGCCGTAATCGGCAGGGTGTTCCAGCTGTTGGCGACAAGCGTTCCGGTTACTGTGCTGGCGACCAAGGTGCCAGGAACGCTGCCGTTTGCGTTGTAGATGGCAAGCTGAAAACTGCGATTGCTCAACGTGGCGTCGACAGCACCGACATGTACCGACAACGAGCTGACCTGGCCGCCGGCCGCGGTAGTCACGCGCGTCACGTTCATGGTCCCAGAGTTGGAACTGTCAGTTGCTGCACCTGGCGTCGTCGAGCCGAGTGCAGTGAGGAAGGTCCGGTCGCCGGATACGGACAGCTCTCCGATCGCATCACGGCTCTTGACCCGGTAGTGATAGATCTGGTTTGCGGACAGACCGGTGAGATTTTGAATGTGACTCGTGACCGGCGCAGCGACGAGGGTCGTCGACGCGCCATAGGCGGCAGTCGTGCCGAACTCGATCTGAGTGTCTGAAACCGCATCGGTTGTCCACGAGATCGTCCCGCTCGTGGCCCCTATGTTGGTGGCGGCAACGTTGGTGATCACGGGCGCAGAAGCAATAGCGGCGCTGAGAGAACCCGAGTAGGCGATGACTTCCACTGACAGGATCACTGCGACAATTCCGAGAACTGAGACTATTGGTCTATGAGACATGCGCCGCGCTGGCAGGTTGACCATCAGAACCCCCCTCAACGAGACCGAGAGTAGTACCTTTCGGAGAAGCTGTCGATCGGTTCCGATGGCATGACATCTGAACCGCCTAATGGGACTCGGCCGGCTGAAGTGAGAGGCTGGTTCCGAGCCGCTGGCCGGTGAGCACCGCTGCCGCCTGGAACTTGATTCCTAGATGACTAGCCCAAAGCAAAATCGGACCTGGGGCTGATTCGGAGTGATCCGCTGGACGGTAACGCTGGCCCGATACCCGGTCGAACTCGTCGAGTCGGTAACGGCGTCGGCTTCGTTCAGCACGAGTGGACCGATCTCAAATCTCAAGCCGTGCCGTTCCTCCTTCTCGATCGACCGCGTGCTCAGCCGAGGAAGTTCATGGTTTCAGGCCGAATTGCACCGTGAAGGTTTGCCCATTATTGGGGGTAGTGACGGTGATGCGATAGGTCGCAGAAGGATCGGGCAAGGGCTTCGTCGCCAGGTTGTAGATGTACTGGTTCGTGCTGAAGCGCATCACGCCCGTCGCATCTGCGGCGCTGGTGGAGATTGGTTCATTGATCTCGAAACCTGGTGCGGCTCCAGAGATCATTGTGAGCTTGATGGTCGGAGCAAGGTTGTTCGGCACGGAGCCATCGCAGTTCGTGAAACCGATCTTGACCGGAATCGTGCTCTTGTACTTGAACACACTCGTCCCATTCGGGTTGATCGGCTGCAGAAAGCTACCGGTGTTGAACTGCACGATGACATTGGCGCTCGTGTTGCCGGTGGCGCCGTCGTTATCGCTGACGCTGACGGTTGCGATGTAGTTCCCTGCGGCCGCATAGGTATGCGAGAGCACCAGAGGGCTGGTCGCCGCGCTGACTGTCTGGGTGTTGCCATCACCCCAGTTGATCACTGCGCTGTGTGTATCTGCCGCTGCGGGATCGCTGAAGGTAACGGTGAGCATTGCGTTGTTCGTGCCGCAACTCACGCTGGCCGCTCCGAACGCAGCGCTGACCGTTGCCGCGACGTTCGCGACGTTCACAGTCACCGAATCCGACACTGGAGCATTGACGCCGTCGCTGGCAGTGAGCGTCACCACGACGGTCCCGTTGTCCGTGCACGTGATCGTCGTGGCCAGCGCGGTTGGATCGGCAAACGTGCACGTCCCACCGTGATCCGGTCCGGCAGAGATCGACCATGTGGTGGTGACCGCATCGGCGTCGGGGTCGGTCACACTTCCTGCGAGCGCAATGCCCGAACCTTCGTTGACCGAAGTGTCCTCACCGGCATCGACGACCGGCGACCCGTTCGTGTCCCACAACGGGGTGACCCAATAGTTCGATGATCGATACGTGAATTCGGGATAAGCGGTGGAACCGTAGACATAGACGCCATTGCCGTCTGCTTCGGAGCTACTCAGTGCAGTGACCGGGCCGCTCGTGACACTCGTCGCGAAGTATTCGTTGACTGCCGAGTAGTAGCCGATCGGTACGAAGTACGACGCGATGTAGACGTCTCCCGGACTCATCGGCACTGGTGCATCGAAGAGAACGTCTTGCCAACCTTGCTCCGTCTCAGAAGTGAATGTGGCCTGAGCGAGCAGCGCGCGGTCTTTGGCGTCCCACAACGAACCTGAGTGGAATCCGGTGTTCAAATTACCCTTGTAGAAGCGGACACCGACCACAGAGATGTCCTCGGATGTGACGAACTTGACGCCAACCTCCACCGGGTTCGTGTCAGGCCAGTTCGGAATGCCCGGCGTCACGGACGTCTCCCAGAGCGCACCGACGCCCGGCTCGAGACTTGCGCGCCCCGCACCGGGTGCCAACAGTACGAGCCCTGTTGCGGCAAGCGTCATCGACAACAGGAGTCTTCCAACTTGACGCATCACATCGCCCTCGCTCACTAGGGATCGACACGATCCCGCCGACCGATAGCTTCATCCGCGTATCAGGAAATACGCAATCGGTCGAACGCATCATCGTCAACGTGCTCGACCGAATGGGCTGACTGTCGGCCTGCTTCGGGCAGGATCCGCCCCTGTTGCCCCATGTCAAATCCTCCGCCAGGGTTGATTCGTTGCCTCACGAGGAATCTCCGTTTCGGGTCGTGAGTTGAAGGCGTGGTTGACGCGCGGTCTGATCGGGGCCCCGGGACCAAATCAAGCCGTCGAACTCATTCTTGACTTTGGCGTGAGATCGACCACGCAGCCCTCATGGGTCGCGTGCGAGACCGCGTCGGCGACAAACGCGTCCTGAACTTGGTTCCGATTGTCCTCAGATTCGCTTGACCAAATTCTCCGGATAGCGTCGATGCATGGCTGACCTGGAGTTCTTCTTTGATGCGGTTTGTCCGTGGGCCTGGATCACCTCGCGTTGGGTCTGTGAAGTCCAAAGGCTCCGTGACTACGACGTCGAATGGCGTTTCATCTCGCTTGCGGTTCTCAACGAGAACAGAGTTGCCGACTGGTACACACCCGAGTACCGTGCCGGACACCTCACGGGTCTGTACGCATTGCGTATTGCCGACGAGTTACGTCAGACCAAAGGCAACGGCGCCGTTGGCAACTTCTACACAGTGCTCGGGACTGAGATCCACAACAACGGGCGTCACGTGCGTACCTTGACGGAGCGTGAGAACTTCTTTGCGGCGGTCCTCGCTGCAGCGGGGCTTGATTCGGCGCTGGCGTCCGAGGCTGAC
>JANOEM010000061.1:0-4885 GCA_031413195.1 Actinomycetes bacterium | reverse complement strand
TATCATTCCAGACGCCGTACCGCTACTTTCCGGTGGAGCCGCACTGGGTATGCCCAGGGATGCAGTTCCTCCCACTCAAGGCGCGCGCCAAATTGGGACAGCATTGGCCGCTCGTACACACACCGCCACCGAACTATCAGTCTGCTCTCGAAGCACAAATGCAAGTCGAACTTCTCAACATTACGCAGATGAGATACTACTTCCCTGAATCCACGATCGAAAAGGATCGCCTAGCCGGTGCGGTGAAATCGATAGTTGCCGTGCACGCCCGGTGATCGATGAAGATCCTCGTTTACCCCCACGACCTCGCGATGGGAGGCAGCCAGATCAACGCGATCGACCTCGCTGCCGAGATGCAGGAGCAAGGTCACGAGGTCATCGTGTACGGGGTCGAAGGACCGCTCACCGACTACGTCGCGCAGAAGAGACTTCGGTTCCTTCCTGCGCATGCAATGGCTGCTCGGCCGTCTCCGACACGCATTGCCCAGCTGGCCAGACTCTGTCGTGCAGAAGGGATCGACATCGTTCAGGCCTATGAATGGCCGCCTTGCCTCGACGCCTACTTCGGCGCACACATTCTGTTCGGGATACCGCTCGTTTGCACCGTGCTGTCGATGACAGTGTCGCCCCTGGTGCCTCCGACCGTTCCGCTGTTCATGGGCACCAAGGATCTGGTCGAGCAAGCCGTTCGAGAGCGACGCGGGATGGGTGCAGAGGTCGGCTTACTGGAGCCGCCCATCGACGTTCAATCGGACAGCCCATCGGTCGCCGGTCTCGATTACCGCAAGAGCCTCGGAATCGCCGACGACGAATTGACCATCGTGTCGGTGTCCCGGCTGTCGTTCGATCTCAAGTTCGATGCGCTCACCGACGCAATCGGGGCCGCTGAGGAGCTCGGCCGCAAGTACCCGATCCGCCTCGTGGTGGTCGGCGGAGGTGATGCGGAACACGAGATACGCCGCCGCTCCGCAGCGGTCAACCAGCGAATCGGGCGCGAAGTGATCCTGACACCCGGACCAACACTCGACCCAAGATCAGCGTACGATTCGGCCGATGTCGTGGTCGCAATGGGCAGCTCGGCATTGCGAGCCATGGCACACGAGAAACCTGTCATCGTTCAGGGCGAACACGGCTGGTCGTTACCGTGCACTGCGGACACGATCGAAACATTCCTCGCCCAGGGTTTCTACGGGGTCGGCAACGGAGAATCCGGGAGCGTCGAGCTCGCTGCGCAGCTCGAGATGCTGCTCGAAGACGAGGCATTGCGGCGCGAAGTCGGGCAATGGGGCCGGACCATCGTGGTCGATCGCTTCAGTCTGCAACATGCGGCGTCACGTCTTCTCGATCGCTACTCGGAGTTGATATCAGCGCCTCGCCCCGCCCGACGAACCGCTCAGGCCACGGCCTTCCTTCAAACCAGCTATCGAGCGGGCCTCAACGAACTGAAGTACCACTTGCCGACGTTTGCAACCAAGAAAGGCACAGCTCCCCTCAAGTCTGAACACCAAATCGGTCGGTTTTGACCTGCGTTGAGCCGAGGTCGGTGGTCAAACTTGCTGGTCAGACTTCAGCCAGCCGTGAGACACGCCGATTCGTTCTCCACTCGCCGACGATCTGCCAAGGCATCGCCACCGCGACGAAGGCTGCCGAACCTACGCCTCCGACGACGATCAATTCGGCCACGTTCGGAAGATCGAGCGTCCGCCCACCCAGAACGACAACGATACCGAGGACCAACGCCAAGACAGGCCGGCGGAGCGCATGGGCGGCAGGACGCAAAGAAATGCCTGCATGACGTAGCGCAAGGAGGTAGAGGGGCAGAATGAGTCCACCCGCGACTGCGAAATGGGCAAGACCGACGCCCCCGATGTCCCCGGCTCGTGCGCCGATGATCAAGGCAGGTATCAAGACCACAAGCCAGACGACTTGCAGGGCGAGCAGCCTTCCCGATCGGCCGATCGACACGAGCAAGTCGTACGACACGTCTATCAGAACACGACAAGCTCCGAACATCGCCAACCACTGAAGTGCTGCCGCCGCCGGCCCCCAACGGCTGCCATAAAGAACACCGATAACTGTGGGGCTCAGCAACGAAAAGATGAGGATCGCCAGGAAGCAAGCCGATGCCAGCGCCCCGAAAGCAACTCCGAACGATCTCGACAGCGCCGCTCGGTCGTCAGCAACACGAGCGAACCCGGGTATCGCGACTCGACGAACCGAGAGTGAAAGCAGGTTCGACGGCCACATTGCGAGGTTGAAGGCAAGCAGATAAAAACCGAGGCTCTCGGTGCCCAAGTTTCGACCGACGATCACGTAGTCAGCGTTGAGGATGAACAGGAAGAGCAGGCTGGTGCCGCCCAGCGGCAAGCCGACCTTCAGGAGCACTCGCGCATCGTCACGACGGAACGCCGGACGGGGTCGCACGGGGGCAACGCAGTACACAGCGACAGCTGCAACGATGCAACCGCTCACCGATCCCCACGCGAGGCTCATCGGACCGAACCCGTTCGCCGCGAGGACGATGCTCACAATGCTGGACACGGCGATGCCAGACAGATCGATCAAAGTTCGTCGATTCTGTTTGAACGCGCGGCCGAGGAGAGCATCTGGAATCGTCGTGAAACCGTCGATGACGACACAGAACGCCAACACACGAAGTAAACGCACAGCGTCGGGCGAACCCATGGCAGTTGCGAGATACGGAGCTGCAATGAAGCAAACCACATACAGAATCAGACTCGACCCGATCGCCAGTGTCATGGCGGTTCGAGCGGCGCGAGTGACATCGCCTTGCCATCGGAGAACCGCAACACTGGTGCCCAGTTCGTTCGTGCTCTGGAGCACCGCAAGCACCACTGTCCCGACCGCGAACACCCCGTAGTCGCTGGGGATGAGCAATCGGGCCATTACCAACCCGACGGCAACGTTCAAGATGCGCGCGAGAAGACTGTTGAGGAGGCTCCAGCTGACCCCTGCTTGTACCTGCGACCTCAGCGCCGGGTCGGTTTCGGCGCTCGCAAGTTCGGCCTCGACCTCGATCTCGCCGTCGAGAGATGGCTCGAGCGGCGAAGGTCCGATGGCAGCCGCGAAATGCCCGTCGCCCCCGGACCCGCCAGACCGATGCTCCACAGTGTCAAGGGTAGTCGACATCGGCAATGTGAAACAGAACACCTGCCTTCGACGCCGAGCGCAAGGAAACGGCAAGCTTCAAGCGCCCCGTAGAACGACCACGGGTTTGGCCTCGCCAACACGAAACGCCTCGTACACCGCCAGGAGTTGTCGGTCCTGATCGAACACTGCCCAAGGCCCATCCCCATGCCACGCAGCGAGGACTCGGCCGTGCGCGACGAGGTCCGCCGTTTCGCCGTCGACCTCGACTCGATCCAGGTGTTCGACGGCGGTCTCGACCTTCAAGAGAGTCGCCGAATCGATCGGTTGGGCGCATTCGAGGGTGAACCGACCGACCCGAATGCGGCGCAGGTTTCGCAGGTGTGCCCCCCCACCCAATTGGCGTCCGAGATCGTCTGCGAGCGCCCGGACGTAGGTGCCAGTCGAGCAGTCGATCGAGGCCTCCAGCACCATGGGATCGTCGGTCGACTCGAGGTCGAAACGGGCCACGTGTACCGGCCTCGCCTTGCGCTCGACTTCGACGCCCTCGCGCGCGAGTTCGTGAAGGCGGCGCCCATCGACCTTGAGGGCGGACACCATCGGGGGAACTTGGAAGATATCGCCCGTGAGGTCGGCAGCAATATGTCGGGCGTCGGCGAGGGACACGTTGCTCATGTCGAACGTTGCGACCGTGTCGCCCTCGTTGTCGAGCGTCGTCGTGGAGCTTCCTAACACGATTTCGCCGACGTAAGACTTGTCACACCCGTTGAGAAATCTCATCAAGCGGGTGGCGTTGCCCACCGCCACAACCAGCACGCCGGTCGCTCCGGGATCAAGCGTTCCAGCGTGCCCGACGCGCTTTTCACCAAAGTGCCTCCTGAGTCGATTCACGACATCGTGGCTGGTCATCCCCGCTGGCTTGTCGATCACCGCCATTCCGTGAACTGTTGGCGGTTTACGCCTCGCCATCGTCGGTATCTCTGGGGAGAACCGCCGGACTCGGGTTGTCACGAAGGATCCGCTCGATTCGTTCAGCGGAACGAATCACTTCGTCGGGCCGAAAGTCGAGAATTGGAGTCTTCTTCGACCTGATCTGGCGCGCCACTGAACTTTGGAGGCGCACCCGGTGGCGGGCGAGACTTCCGAGAATCTCGGCGTCGCCGTCCTCGCCTCTGAGCGAATCAAAGAAGACGACGGCTCGGTTCATCTCCGCGTCCACGTCGATCGACGTGATGGTCACGAGGTCGAGGAACTCGTCGTCGATCGCGACCAGTTCTTCGGCAATCACCTGCCGCAACGACTGGTTCAGGCGCGCCTCTCGTGGATATCGATGTTGGGAAGGCGCAGTCGAGCGCCGCTTCGTTTGCTTGCCCATCAGAAGTCACGTCCTTTCACAAGGCAATCTACCGTCACCAGTATCGGGCTTCAGATGAAAGATGGACGGTTGCGATTCGATCGCTTCAGCTCAGCCATTCCCGACGTCGTGGCGACGATCTCGATTGCGTCCCAAAGCCTCAAGGCATCGTCACCACGCGGAATCGTGGAGATCACTGGACCAAAGAAGCTCGCTTCGTTCCCGGTGCCAGGGTGAAACGTGATGATCGGCGTCCCTACATCCTTGCCCGCATCGCTCAGCTCGCTTCACGCACCAACGATCAGGAACCAGGAGAAGACGCTTTTCGCGAACTTGTCACCCTGCACTGCGATTCCACGTGGCCCATCAACTCATCGGCTAACGAACTACGGCAAGCGGGCTGGAGCGAATCGGTCGATCGCA
>JANOEM010000060.1:0-19183 GCA_031413195.1 Actinomycetes bacterium | reverse complement strand
TCATTCGCCGGCGCAGCATCGACGGATTCTGACCACTCACCCGTCGTGTTCAGGTCTGCGCCGACCACGATCGCGCCCTCGGTGGCGAATCTTCGCGCGCAGGCCAGGCCGATTCCCGAGGCGGCGCCGGTGACGTAGGTGACCTTGCCGGTCAAACGGGACATCGGGTGCTCCGATCAGATGGTCGACATCGGTCGACGGGTGGGATGAGGCGACGGTCATCGGTCAATCGATCGCCGGGGCGCCAGGCAGGACGAGAGATTGCATCGATTCATGGCGCATCCGGATCTGGTCGTGGAAGCTCGGTTTGGTCGGAATGTAGAAGTGGTCGTTGCGGATCGCTTCGAACACCACCTCGGCGACTTCGGACGCCGGCATCCCTGCACTCGTCGAATCACGTAGGACCTGGGTGACGAAGGCCGCGTCCGGTGTCATCTCGGGATGAAGTCGATCGACGTATCGCTCGGTCCGGTTGCGCTCGGAGGTTCCGATGTTGGTCGCGATCAGGCTGGGCACCAGCACCGACACGCCGATCTTGGCCTTGATCGCAACCAGATCGTGGGCCAAGCACTCGCTGACGCCAACCGCTGCAAACTTCGACGCGTAGTACGGGCCGGAGTAGGCGTTGGTGATCAGACCGCCCATCGATGCCGTGTTCACGATGTGGCACGCGGTGTCTTGAGCGATCATCCTCGGGACGAAGCTGCGAATTGCGTGCGCGATGCCGAACAGGTTGACGCCCATCACCCACTCCCAATCGGCGATCGTGCGCTCCCACAACAGTCCGCCGCTGAAGACTCCTGCGTTATTGCACAGCAGGTGCGTTCCGCCGAATCGATCGAACGCAACGGCAGCCAGTCGTTCGACGGCCTCGCCATCAGCGACATCGGTCGGCACGCCGATCGCAGCGCCGCCCGCAGCGATGATCATGTCGACCGTCTCAGCGAGCGACGGCTCCTCGATGTCCGCAGCGACGACGGTCATCGCCAGTTCGGCTGCTGCACACGCGAGCGCTCGGCCGATACCACTCCCGGCACCGGTGATGACAGCGACCCGGCCTTCGAACTCGTTCACGACGGATGATCCGATTTCACCCAGCCATCTTGGTGGCTGGGTTCAGCTCACGCCGTACGGAGGGGATTCCCGATCACCCTGTTGAGTTCGGCATGACCGACCGACGCCCGGAACTCCGACGGTGAATGGCCGACGACGGTGGTCGCGCCCATCGAACGCGCAGTTGCGGATCGCTTCAGGCCGAACAGCGGTGCGAGCTCGCCGAAGTACTGGCCGGCGCCCACCGACGCGATCACCTCCGCACTCGCGTCGTCTCGTTCACGGGTCAGTTGGATCGTGCCGCTCTCGACGACATAGATGAAGTCGCCTTCGTCGCCTTGTTCGAACAGCATCTCGCCATCGCTCAAGGCGAGCGTTCGGGTTTCGCGTACTTCGCGAGCACGTGGGCTCAACTCGACCACCTGATCGGCCAGCGGCAGTAGCCGGTCGTCGTGGGTGGCGACAACGATCGTGCGCCCTTCGGACGCCAACCCGCGGAGCAGGCGGATGACGCCCTCGACCTGGATGTAGTCGAGATGAGCGGTCGGCTCGTCAGCAAGCAGGAGCGCCGGCTCGAGCGCGAGCGCTCGAGCGATCGCCACCCGTTGTTGTTGACCGCCGGAGAGATCGCCGGGATGGTGGTCCGCGCGATCGGTCAGGTCAACGCGTTTCAGCAGTTGATGGGCCCGATCGAGCGCTGTCCTTCGTTTCTGTCCGGCGCCCAGCATCGGTAACGCAACATTTTCCGCGGCCGTCAGACTTGCGATCAGGTTGAACGCTTGGAACACGATGCCCACCTGATGTCGTCGGTACTCGGTCAGGCCGGATCCCGACACTGTGGTCACATCGGTGCCGTCGACATCGATCGACCCCTGCGATGGCGCCAGGATCGCGGCGAGGGCGGAGAGCAGTGTGGTCTTGCCGCAACCACTTGCTCCGAGCAGCAGCACCAGTTCGCCATCGCCGATGTCGAGATCGAGACCATCGATCGGACGAATTGCGTAGCCACCGGAGGAGTACTCGATCGTCAGGTCGCGAATGGTCACGGTCGCCATCAGGCGCCACCGAAGGCGAGCGCCGGATCGACGTGGACGGCTCGGCGCAATCCCGCAAGGCTCGCGATCAGGCCAACGACAACCGACACCACGAGCAAAGTCAGATATGACCCGACCGGCGTTTCGACAGGGATCGGGAACCGCGGCCCGAGCACGAACGCCAGGATCGTCGCGCCGATTCCGGCCAGCACCGCCAGCAGAAGCGACGACGATGCGAGTCCGATCATCAGCGATCGGTTGGTGACCCCGATTGCCTTCATGACCGCGAAGTCGCGAACCCTTTCGAGCGCCGACAGGTAGACGATCGACGCGATGATCGCAGCAGCGATGACCCACAACAACGCGTTGAGGATGTCGACGATCTGCAACGACTGATCCATCCCGAGGTGCATGTCCGCCTCGACCTCGTCGTTGGTCATCCATTGCAGACCTGCGGGTAGGGCGTCCGGCTGCTGACCGCGGACTGCAACCGCCCCGACCAAGGCCTGACCGTCGAGGAACACGCGCTGCACCTCATCCACCGGCAGCAGGACCGTCGGCGCGCCGAAGTTGTACGAGAGGTCACTCGACGTGCCGACGACCCGGAAGTCGTTCCCCCCGAGTTCGATCGTCTCACCGACCTCGAACCCGAGCAATTGATCGACCAACGCCTCGCCGGGCCCCGCCGGGAGCCTGCCTGCATTTGCCCGAGTCGGTTCACCCATCCCGCCAACGGTGTAGCCGAGGACATTGATCCACTTGTCGTCCACGGTCTCGCGAGCCGCGATCATCGGATCGGCGCGTTCGACCCCTGGTAGAGATCTCACTTCGTCGACTGCCTCCGCGGAGAGAAACCTGGTTGCGGTGAACGGTCCCGATCTCCCGACCGAGACCACCCAACCATCGGCATCGAACCTGCCGACTGCCCGGGAGACCTCGTTGCCGATGTGTGCCGTGAGGCCATCGAGGATCAGGGTCAGGCTGAAAACAAGCGACGCCGAGATCACCGCGATCAGGAATCGGCGACGTCGCCATTGCAGGTCACGAAGGCTCACCAGCCACATGCCCTAGTTCTACAAGTCGGCTCGCCATGGCGACAGGGTGCTCACACCACCCCGGGTCAGGGGTTAACACGCATCGGGGCTCGATCGAGAACAGACTTACAGCGCCAGGAACCAGCGCCCGCTATCTTGCGGTCGTGCGCGCAAACGCCGATCTGTACCGTTTGGTGGACAAGGCAGCCTCGATGCTCACCGATATCTGGGTCAAGGCCTGCGGGCTGACCGCTTCCGCGGAGGCGGTATGAGCGAGCCGGTGAACGCCGACGAAGTCCGCGCCGAGTTCCGACTGTGGCTGGCTCGGACGTGGGACCCCACACTGACGCTGGCCGAATGGCGCGACCGTTTGGTCGACGGCGGATGGGCGGTGCCTTCCTGGCCGGCGCGTTGGTATGGGCGGGACCTGCCCGCGTGGGCCGACGCCGTCGTTACCGATGAACTGGCGGCCGTCGGGGCCGTCGGCCTACCGCTCGGAAGTGGTGTCGGACTTGCCGCGCCGACCCTGCTCCGCCACGCAAGCGACGAGTTGAACGGCCGCATCATCCGGCCGACCCTGACCGGCGCCATGACGTGGTGTCAGCTGTTCAGCGAACCCGGAGCCGGCTCCGATCTCGCATCGCTCACGGCGACTGCCGAGCTCGACGGCGACGAATGGGTCGTTTCCGGACAGAAGGTGTGGAACACGAGCGCCCATCATGCCGATCTCGGGATGTTGTTGGCCCGCACCGATTGGGGTACGGCCAAGCATCGAGGCATCTCGTACTTCGTCCTGCCAATGCGCCAGTCGGGGGTCGAGGTTCGCCCGATCGTGCAGATGAATCGGCACGCGTCGTTCAACGAGGTCTTCCTGAACGAGGCCCGGATCCCGGCAACGAACCTTGTCGGTGTAGTCGGTGAGGGATGGGCGGCGGCGCGTACGACGCTGGCCCACGAGCGATCGTTCGCGACGATGCGTCGACCGCGTCATCGAACCGCAGGCGCACCAATCGGCGGTGTGATTGCCGAGGCCGAAGCCGAAGCCGATGACCACTTCGCCACATACGTCTGGTACCCGCAGCGCGCTGGGCGTGCGGATCTCATGATCGATCGGGCAAGGGCCCTGGGTGTTGCGGGCGACCCGGTGGTGCGGGATCGCGTTGCGAACCTGTGGTCGTTCGCCCGAGCGAGCGAGTGGACGGCGGCAAGAGCCCGCGCTGCCCGCGCGCTCGGTCGCCCGCCCGGCGCGGAGGGATCGATCGGCAAGCTCGCTGCATCAGAGGTCGCTCGTCGTGCCGCGCTGGTACACAGTCTGATCAGCGGGGCCGGCGCGATGCTCACTCACGGCGAGCATTCCAACGATGCAGTCATCGCCGAGGTGTTGGTCTCGACACCGGCTCAGTCGATCGCCGGAGGCACCGACGAGATCCAGAAGAACATCATCGCCGAGACGATCCTGGGTCTACCGCGCGAACCCGATCCAGATCGCGAGTCGCCATTCCGCGACTCGGTCAGAAGCCATTCGCATCGTCTCTGACCGGCGAGACTGCGTAGATGGAGACTCGCGACTGGACAGACCGTTACTTCGATCCGAGCAAGGGCCCGATCCTGGTGAAGGTCGCATCGGTCGAGCAGATGTTCAATCCGCTCGATCCGCAACCCCTCGACATTCGTGATCTCGACGTCGAGATCGCCGACTGGATCACGCAGTGGGCCGAGGAGCAACGCGGCGACGGACCGATCGCCATCGAGGTACTGGTCAGCGATCACAGCGCAGTCGGCCATGAAGCCGCTGTGGCCAACGGCATCCGCAATCACTTCGCCTACCAGCGTTGGGCGACCGCTCGGCGACTGTCGCGGTTGTGGCACGACGGCCGGATCAGTCTGATCATCGGGTTGTCCGCGCTGATCACGTTGACCACCGTCTCACGGCTGATCGTCTCCTCGGGGGACAACGCGACGCTCAGTCTGCTGCGTGAAGGCTTCGCCGTCGCCGGTTGGGTCGCGATGTGGCACCCGATGCAGATCTTCCTCTACGACTGGTGGCCGATCCGCCGCGAGCTGAAGACATTCCAGCGGCTCGCAGACTCCGAGATCACGTTCAGCGCGCCGTCGGCCTGATGATCGGCTGATACGGCGTCGGCTGGCTGGACATCAGGTGTAGCGGACACCTTGGCGGTCGAGCTCGCGCTGGATCGCCGCGATGTCCACGTCATCGAGCGCGCAGTCGTCGTGGAGTGACTGCGCAGCGGCGATGCCTGCGCCCTGACCCAACACCGCACAACACGACATGTTGCGGGTCGCTGCGTGCGATACCCGGTCACCTCCGCTCGCTCGGCCGGCGACGAGCAGGCCGCCGATTCCTTTCGGGATCAGGTTGCGATATGGCACCTGGAAGTAGCGGCCGGTGGTCGGTAGGACGAGGATGCCGTACCCGTCGATGAACTCGGGGTAGATACCGATCGAGTCGTCGAAACGGCCCTGATGACGCACGTCTCGTTCGGTCATGTCGTACACGCCGTCGATCTTGCGCGTGTCACGGATTCCGAGGGTCATCCCGAAATTGCGGAGCCGCGCATTCGCGCAGCCCGGTGTGGCGTGGCGAAGCGCTTCGATTGCGTGCATCACCTGGCGGCGACCTTCGATCTCGCCGCGGGTGAGGTCGTCCGGGTCGGTCCCGTCGATGCCTGCGAGGTGGACCAGGTTCATGTAGGTGAGCTCGCCGCTGTCGTGCATCGCGCCCCACGTGCCGGCGATCGTGGTCAAGTCGGCCGGAATCACGCCGTCGTCGATCGCCTTGCGAAACGGCTTGTGGAGAAAGGGCGAGAACATGTCGTCCTCCTTGCCGTCGGTCTCGATGTTCCACTCGCCACTGCCGGCCCAGTCCTTGTAGGTCTGGGGATCGGCCGCCACGCCCTCCAGGAACGCTCGTTTGTCCACCCCGGCGAGGTGGAACATCACCGACACGGCCATCATCTGTTCGCGTGGCGTCAGGTGAGTCGGCGCTCCGGCGCGATGGGCGATGTCGGCATCTCCCGTGGCGTCGATCACGCGGCGGGCGAGGATCGCTTCGCGACCAGCCTTCGACTCGGTGATGATGCCGGCCACGCAGTCGTCGGTGATGATCGGAGCGACGAAGCTGCGGTGCAACATCGGGTGGATCCCTGCTTCGGTGACCATCACGTCGGCGACGACCTTGAAGCCCTCTGCATCGATCTCGTACGACAGCGATTGGCTCTCGGCAACTGCAGCGCCCATCGAGTGGGCCCGGGTCTCGAACTCACGACCGATCCCGTCGGCCTCGACAGTCTGCTCGTGCCGGTACCAGGCAAACCCTTCGACCCCGACGGTCGTGATGTTGCCGCCGAAGCACCCGTATCGTTCGACCAACGTCACGTCCACACCGGCGCGGGCGGCGGCGAGTGCGGCCGCAAGTCCTGCCGGTCCGGACCCCACCACCAAGACGTCGGTGTGATGGATGACATCTATCTCACGGGCGGGCTCGACGATGGTAGAGGGCGGCGGACGCCCAGGAGTCTTCATTGGGGCGTCTTCGGGGCCTGGTAGGTGCGAGGAATTGAGGACTCGGCGATTGAAGCACCCTACTGATCGGCAGCGGTTCAACGGTTACGGTGTTCCGTTCGAGCAGCTACGGATGGCCGCTCAATTCTGGGGTCAGGGGATCGTCAATGGCTATCACGCCGGATCAGTTCGTCGACAAGTACGTGGTCGAGATGGCCGACAGCGCAATGGACCTCGATCGGCTCGTCACCGAACCGACCGGACTCGATGCAGCCGGGATCATCGCGGCCCTCAACAACACCAAGCTCGGACGGTTGGGGATTCCGTTCATGGCCGACGTCATGGCGCCGCACGGTTCGATCTACTACGACGCGATCTTCGGGGCGTTCCACGGTCAGGCCGACATCCGAGCCTGGCTCGTGCCGGCGATGGCCGAGATCGACTTCATCGATTTCGTCCCGGTTGCGGAGGCTGTGCTGTTCGACGACGGAGAGGGCGGCACGTCTCTCGACGAATGGCAGATGGTCGCCAACATCGGCGAAGACAAGATCCCGCTGTCGCGAGGCGTCAGCGTGCGCCGCTACCGCGAGGGGTGGATCGATTGGGCGTGTGATGTCTACGACACCGCTGCCTTCCGCCAGCCGCCGCCGGAGAACTCCGGGATCGAGGCGGCGCCGATCCCACCGTGGCCGCGGGTCGAATGGACGACGGTTTCCGAAGCGCCGCCGAATCCGTTGAGCGAAGCGGCAATGCAATGGATCGAGTCACGTTCGAACTCGCGGGCGAACGGCAGTGCGTCCGTTGTTGGACAGAGCGGGCTCGACCACCAGGAGATCCACGATGTCCTCAACGATCCCGTTGCCGGGATCGACTTCGATCTCGTCGGCGACCTGTTCCACCCCACGGAGTCGGTGTACATCGACCCCCTTTTCGGTGAGTTCCATGGCCAGGAGGCGATTCGCAACTGGCTCACAGACGTGATGGACAAGGCGGGCGCGCTGGCGTTCGAGCCCCTCGGCCCGGTGCTGTTCGACGGCACCAATTCGGTCCAGGAGTGGAAGCAGATGGCGGTCCAACCAGACGGCACCAGGGTGATGATGATGCGCGGTACCAGCGTTCGTCGATTCGCCGACGGATGGGTGGTCTACGCCGCCGACTACTTCGACACCGCCCCGCTCGGAGACCCCGAGATCCAGGCCGCCGGGCAAGCCGCCGGCGCGACCCTCACCGAAGCCGACCTACTCAAGTACCGCCCCGCGCCCCTGTGACGCCGACGAACCCGACGTACGTACCCCACTGGATGATCTGCGGCCCGCCGGATGATGTGGGGCCCAATGGATGATCTCCGTCCCGCCCGGGTGGGACGGAGATCATCCATTGGGGCTATCGGGGAGCCGGGCGGCGGGTGACGGTCAGCGGGTGACAGTAAGCGGGTGGCGATCACGCCCGAACGCGCACCGGCGACGTAGCCGCCGTCGTTGGTCCAGGTGACGGTTCCGTTGACGATTACGGCGTCGATACCGACCGAACGGCGGATCCATCGAGTGCCTCCGCCGGGGAAGTCGTCGGATGCGACCTCTGGTCCACGGTCGATGGTGTCGGGATCGAACACCACGACATCGGCGGCGTAGCCCTCGCGCAGGACCCCACGATCTGCGAGACCCCAGATCGTGCACGGATCCGACGTCACCTTCTTGACGGCTTCCTCGAGCCGCAACGCTCCGGTCTCGCGCACGAACTTCGACATCAGAAAGCCGATGTCGCCGTAGGTGGAGAACGATCCGACGTGCGCGCCCACGTCGCTCGCGCCGATGTGCACGTTGGGATGGGCGAGCAGCGCGCCGACCGGTCCTGCCTCGATGTGGCCGATGTTGGGTCGCATGAACCAGGTGCCCAGGTCTTCCTCGACCGCAAGGTCGATCAAGGCCTCTGCGGCCGACGTGCCGCGCTCGGCGGCCGCCTCGGCCAGGGTCCGGCCGACGAGATGACGGTTCTTGTCGAGCACGACATCGCGGATGATGAACGAGCCGGCGTCGAGACCCGATCCGGGAATCGATCCGAGCATGTCGAGCGCACCGATGAGCATCGCCCGCGTCTCTGGATCGACGAGCGCCGCGAGCTTCTCTTCGCGGGTCGGCAACGAGAGCACCGGCCACCAGCCGGGGATGATGAGGAACATGATGCTGCGCTGATCCAGCGTCCAACTGATGTCGATCGGCCGGGTCTGCACCTGTGGCCAAACCCGAGCCCCATTGGCGACCTCGCGTTCGACGGCCGCCATCACCGTGTCTGTGTTCGCCGGGGTTGCTGCGCTGTGGAACAACGGAGACAGGGTCGTCGGGATGCCGAACCGGCGGGAAAGGTCGCCGAGCATCTCCACCCGCGACACGGTCAGGTCGGCGTCGAAGAACTCGTGCACGATCTGCAGCATCCGGCCGTGCTCGCCGAGTACCGCACAGAGCGCCTCGAGTTCGCTGGTCTCGGCCCAACGACACGGCACCGGCTGCATGTCTTCTTCGATGTCGACGAAGCTCGTCGACAGCCCGACCGCTCCGGCCTCGAGGCAGGACCGGAGGATGTCACACATGGCCGTCAACTCTGCGGCGGTCGAAGGACGGTGGGTGTCCTCGCCGAGCACGAACATCCGCAGCACCGAGTGGCCGATCAACGGCGCGACGTTCAACGCAAGGTCGGTCGCCATGGTGTCGATCAGCGACTCGAACGACTCACCCCATCGCCAGTCGACACCGCTTTCGAACGCTGCGGCGGGCATCTCCTCGATCAGGCGGAACATCCGCGAGAAGCGATCCCGGTGCTCGGCTCGCACTGGCGCCATGCTCAACGAGCAGTTGCCGGTGACGACTGTGGTGATGCCGTGCTCGATCGCCGGGAAGACGAACGGGTCGAACAGCAGTTGCGCGTCGAGGTGGGTATGCGGATCGACGAAACCCGGCGCAACCACTCTGTCGGTCGCATCGATGATGTTGTCGCCCTCGGAGTCGGCGAGCGGGCGGCCGACGCTGACGATGCGGCCACCGTCGATGCCGATGTCGCCGCGGTAGCCAGGGAGCCCGGTGCCGTCGATGATCGTGCCGTTGCGGATGATCAGATCCATAGTGGTTACTCCTCGGAATTCACCGGTCAGCGCCGGCCTCGGTGTTGCTCTTCGTCGGCGCGTCGTGGACCCAGAGCGCAGTCCACGGACGGCCGACCAGATCGGTCAGGTTGGTCACCCCGGAGCGGTCGAGCGCCGGACCGACCGTGTCGTATGGCAGGGTCAGCCCGCGCTCGGCGCCGTTCGGGTAACGCACGACGATGGCCACCTCGGCGAGTCCGTCGTGACCAGCGGCAAGAGCGGCGCGGATGATGACCGGTTCGGGATCGCTGGTGACGACGTCGACAGTCATGGCTTCGGCGGTTCCAGGTAGACGATGTCCGTTCCCAGGAGAGCGCCGGCGCCACCTCCGACGGGGTTTCGGCGCAGCGCCAGATGCAGGTTCCACGACGTCAGCCGCTGCACAGCATGATCGTCACCGGGCATCAGGCGCGCCGCGATCGTCGCGATCGTGTCGCCGTGATCAGCGAAGACATGGTTGCGTCGTTGGGTGTCGATCCGCGAAACCTATCGTCCGCCCGCAGCGTTCTCCGGGTCGGGCAAACCAAACCCGGACTCGGGCGCAGGTCAGCGACCCGGCGGTGATCCACATTGGGGGCGAGGCCAACGTGGCAGGATGCTGTCAGTCTCGGCGCACCGGCCCAGGCGAAAGGAAGACATGTCCGAACTGGTACGCACCCTCATCCTGTGCGGGATCCTCAGTGGCACCCAACCGGTCACCGTGATGGGCTTGTTGCTGATCATGACCGGTGACAATTCCCGGAAGAAGGGCCTTGCCTACCTGAGCGGTGCGTTTCTGGTCGAGTCGATGATCCTGGTGCTCGCGAGCTTCGTACTCGGGAACACGGTCAGTAATGTTTCCGGTCTCGGCCGAGTGTTCCTGATCATTCGTGTGCTCCTTGGTGTTGCGTTGCTCGTGATCGGAATCCGGCTACGCAGACCCCCGAAGGAACCGGCGCCGGCGGTGCCGAAGTCACTCGAACGGCTTCAGGGAATCGGACCCGGCAAAGCATTCGTGGCCGGCATGGTGCTGGCGGACTACCAGGGACCGGTGATCGGGTCGCTGGCCATCGCAGCAGCCGACGTGGCACTCGGTGGCCGCCTGCTCACCTTGCTGCTGTACACACTGTTCGCCAGCGGCATCCCCTTCGTTATCTTCATCGTGGTGCGACGCTCGCAAAAGGCTTTGCAGAAGATGAACAACGCCACTGCTTGGATCATGAACCACCGTCGCCAACTGGCCTCGTGGTTCGGGCTCGTCATGGGTACATTCCTGATCGGCGACGCTGCGCTCGGCCTGCTCGCGACATGAGCTACGAATTGACCGTGCAATGACGGGCAAGCGCTCTTTGCGGTTGATGGAGGGCATCCTGCCCGTCGACAAGTAGCGGTTCCCAGCCGAAGTGCTTGCCGGGGTAACACTCGCCGCGCTCGCGATCCCCGAGGTGATGGGATACGCAACCATCGCCGGGATGCCGGTGGTCACCGGGTTGTACACCCTTGTTCTGCCGACGCTGTTGTTTGCCTTCTTGGGATCGTCTCGTCACCTCGTCGTCGGGGCCGAGCGGTCAACTGGCGGGAATCATCGGTGTTCCCACGTCGAAGGGCGGCAGCCTCAAGAAGCTCTTCGAAACGATCAAGGACATTCCTGATACCAGCCTCTCCACGTGGCCGTGTCGCTGTCTGTGATCGGAACCATCCTGATCTTGAAGAAGGTCACGAAGCAGGTTCCCGGCGCGCTCATCGCCGTCATCGGTTCGATGATCGTCAGCAAGGCGGCCGATCTTTCGGCCCATGGCGTATCGGTTCTCGGCAAGGTGCCAGGTGGACTCCCCGAGATCCGCTTTCCCAAAGGCATCACTCTGAGCGATGTCGGCGAACTCGTTCCCACCGCGATTTCGATCCTCGTGCTCGTCCTGGCCCAAAGCGCCGCCACGTCGCGCTCCTACTCAGCCAAGTACAACGAATCGTTCAGCGAGAACACCGACCTGGTCGGACTCGGCTTCGCCAGTATTGGCGCCGGCCTCACGGGAACCTTCCCGGTAAATGGCAGCCCGACCAAGACCCAGATGGTCGATGGTGCCGGTGGCCGCAGCCAACTCGCTCAGATCACGACCGGTGTGATCACCGTCATCGTGTTGCTGTTCCTGACAAAGCCCCTGTCGTACCTGCCGAATGCGGTACTGGCTTCGGTCGTTCTCCTGATCGGAATCGAACTCGTCGACATCGCCGGGATGCGCAAGGTGCTTCGATTGCGACCCGACGAGTTCGTCGTCGCCGCCGCAACGGCGCTGACGGCGATGACGGTGGTGTTGATCGGAGTCGAGCAGGGCATCATCCTCGCGATCGTCGCATCCGTGATCGCTCTACTACGCGAATGCAAACCGATTCCTCGAGGAGACGACCGAGCTGATCTCCAGCACGGATCCCGACGCGGTGCACGTCTTTTGCATCGACGCAACGGCGATGTCCGACCTGGACTACTCGGCAGCGGAGACGATCCGCCAACTCCATGACGTTGCCGCAGAAGGTGGTGTGACGCTGGCGTTCGCGGAGTTGCAGCCACCGGTCATGAAAGAGTTCGAGCGGCTCGGCCTCGTCGAGCTCTTCGATGCGGAAGCATTCTTCGACAGCGTCGGCGATGTGATCCGGGCTCAGGGCGGAATGCCGAGCGGCTAGCGTCGCACTGTGCCGAAGGTTTCGTTCACGTCGAATCTGCGCCGCCACGTCGACTGTCCCGCCGCATCCGTCGAAGGTGGCACGGTCGCTGAATGCCTGGGAGCGTACTTCTCGATCCATCCACAGGTACGTACCTATGTCCTCGACGAGCAAGGCAAGATCCGTCGCCATGTCGCCGTTTTCGTCGGCGGTGAACAAGTTCGAGATCTCGCTGAGCAATCGGACCTCGTGCACGACACGACCGAGATCACGGTGATGCAGGCTCTTTCAGGAGGATGATGATGTCGCTGTTGGTTGGTACTCGCAAGGGCCTGTTCTCGCTCGAGCGTCGCGTCGGAGGTTGGGAGATCGACACCGTCGACTTCCTCGGTGAGCCGGTGAGCGCCGCGGTTGTCGGTCACGACGGCGCCGCATATGCCGCGCTCGGGACGGGTCATTTCGGTTCCCACCTCTGGAGACGCGATCCCGGTGGGACATGGCTCGAAGTCGGCGCACCCGCTTTTCCGATTCGCCCCGACGATGCCACCGACGTCTCACCGATGACCCAGGAACCGTGGCCGTGGACGGTGCAACTGATGTGGACGCTGGAGAACGGGCCCGTCGAGCGTCCGGACGAACTGTGGTGCGGCACCATCCCCGGGGGCCTGTTCCGTTCCGCCGATCGCGGCGCGTCATGGGACCTCGTGCGAACGTTGTGGGACATGCCCGAACGCGCCGAATGGTTCGGTGGCGGATACGACTGGCCGGGCATCCATAGCATCAGCATCGATCCACGTTCTCCCGACACGGTGCTCATCGGAGTCTCCTGCGGCGGGGCGTGGATCACCGACGACGCGGGTGCCACGTGGGCACCGACGCATGGGATGCGCAACGAGTACATGCCACCCGGCGAGGAGTACACAACCGTGGTGCAGGATCCTCACCGCTTGGCGCGTTGCGCGGCTGAACCCGACGTCGTGTGGAACCAGCACCACAACGGATGCTTTCGATCAGTCGACGGTGGGCGCAATTGGACCGAGATCACCGAACGACCGCCGTCGGTTTTCGGGTTCGCGGCAGTCGCCCACCCCACGAACCCCAACGTGGCATGGTTCGTGCCCGCCGTGAAGGACGAGATGCGCATACCTGTGGACGGCCGCCTGGTAGTGAGCCGCACCACTGACGGCGGTGCCACGTTCGAGGCATTCGGCAACGGCTTGCCGACCGAGGCCGCCTACGACCTCGTCTACCGTCACTCCCTCGACGTCGATGCGACCGGCGAGGTCCTCGCAATGGGGACCACGACGGGCTCGCTGTGGATCAGCGAGACCGCCGGCCAAAGTTGGACAACCGTGTCCAACCATCTGCCACCGATTCACTTCACCCGTTTCATCGGGTGAAGTGGATCGGGTGAAATGGATCGGGGGAAGTGGACGACTGACGAAGGCGTCAGACCAGGAGCTTGGCCTTCTGACCTGCGAACTCGGCGTCCGTGATCACTCCGCGGTCACGCAGATCGGCAAGCTTTGCCAACTCGTCGGCGCTACTGCCCGATCCGGCCGTCTGACGGACGTACGAATCGAACGAATCCCTGGCCTCCTGTTGCTGCGCAACTTCGCGTTGGGCCATTCCGCCACCACGCGCGATCAGGTAAATCAGCACGCCGAGCCACGGAAGGATGATGACGAAAAGCAGCCAGAATGCCTTGCCTAGTCCACCGAGGTCGGAACTCCGGAAGATGTCGATGATGGTCCGGAAGAGGATCATGATCCACACGACCCAGAAGAAGAAAATCATCATCGTCCAGAAGAATCCCAGAATTGGAAAATCGTAAGCAAGCATGGCAGTTCCTATTCGTTCGTTGAGTCGGCCGCAACTATAGGGCGGGCCGGGGTGCTGGCGCGTCATCCTGCAGTGGGTAGTCAGCGAGGCCCTTGCTCAGCCGATTTCCGTGCGCTCGCCGATCACGAACTCGGGATGTGCCGGTTCAGCGTCGGGAGCGGGACGGGACGTGAGGTTGGCTGCGGTCCCCACCGAGGCGACGAGGCCGATTGCCGAGATCGCCAACACGGTGGTCACGCCCTCGCCGTTGTCGGCGACCAACGCGGAGATCAGGAGGCTGGCGACAATGCTGCCGAGGTAGCGACCTGACGAGAGCACGCCGGAGGCCAGTCCTACCCGAGCTTCAGGTGCTGCCTCGACTCCGGCGGTGAGCACGCTCGGCGTCGCCACCCCGAGGCCAAGACCGAAGAACAAGAGCACCCCGATCAGCAACGCTGATGCTGCGGCGTCGCCGAACACCACGGCAACGCAGACCGAAACCGTGGCGATGGCGAGCCCGATCACTGCAGGGCGTCGGCGACCGAACTCGTCGCCGAGCCGACCCCCGGGTGGGCCCATCACAATCATCCCGAGCGTGAGCATCGACAGCGCAAGGCCGATGGACCCAGTTCCCCATCCGCGACCATCGAGCACGATCGGGGTGACGAGGAGTAGCGCATACTGGGCGAGCACCGAAAGTGCCTGTGTGGCACAGGCAGCGCAGAACACCCGGTTGAACAGCGGCTGCGAGCCGTCTGCGAACAAGCCGTTCGGTCGCGCTGTTTCGACGACGACCGCTTCTGGCGCCGCCGTGTCCTTGGGCACCGATCGGCGAAGAACGATCAACACCACGATCACGATCGGCAGGTTGACAGCGAAGATCGCACGCCATCCGAACCCGGCGAGCAAGACACCCCCGATAACCGGGCCAAGCCCGGCGCCAATCCCCATTACCGATCCCTGCATGCCGAAAGCCCTGCCACGGTCCGACGGTGATGTGAGTGCGCGCAACAACGACTGCACGCTCGGTGACAGCGCGGACGCGAAAGCCGCCTGACCCGCTCGAATGGCAACCAGGACAGCGAACGTTGGGGCGAACACGGCCGCCGCCGAACAGAGCCCGAACCCACTCACGGCGATGATGCCGAGCCGACGCGCACCGATGCCGTCGGCGAGACGTCCCGCAAGTGGCTGGCCGATGAGCATCGCAGCCAGATAGACGGTGACGAGCACCGCTGCATTGCCCTTGCTGATGTCGAACTCGTCGGCCAGCGTCGGGAGCGCAACCGCGATCATCGTCGAGTTCAGCGGCACCAACGCCGCGGCAAGAGCGATGCCGGCGACCGTGAATGCCGAGAGGGACTGCTCGGCTCTGGCCATGTCAATCCCCTCCTCGGCTGTCGGAGATGTACCCGACAGGTCCCCACCTGTGATGTCGCCCCCGAGACTACGCCTTGCTGTCCAGCGGATGAACGGAATCTGTCCGTGTTCTGAGCTTCAGGTGAATGTCCGTCTACGTCTGCACTCCGTCGGGTACATTCATCGTCGTTCGACGATTAATGATGAATGTTCAACGACGAAAGGATGTGCCGGGCGCGATGAGCGAGCGACAGGCCGCAGCAGTAGAAGTCCCCCCTGTTCCGGCCCCCATCGAGCGGTTGTCGACACTCGACCGTCTGCTCCCGCTGTGGATCGGGCTGGCGATGCTCACCGGCATCGTGCTCGGGAGAGCGTTCCCGGGCCTTGACGATCAGCTGGACAAGGTCAAGATCGACACGGTCTCGCTGCCGATTGCGATCGGACTGTTCGCAATGATGTACCCGGTGCTCGCCAAGGTTCGGTACCGCTCGATTGGCGACGCAGTGGCCGACCGCCGACCCGTGATCATGACGCTCCTGATTGTCTGGATCATCGGTCCGGCGCTGATGTTCACGCTCGCCTGGCTGATGCTGCCCGACCTTGCCGCGTACCGCACCGGTGTGATCATCATCGGTCTCGCACCGTGCATCGCAATGGTGCTGATCTGGATCGACCTCGCCGACGGCAACCGCGAACTTGCCGCCTTCCTGGTCGCGATCAACTCGCTGATCCAGGTTTTCGTGTTCTCGTTGCTCGGCTACTTCTACCTCGAGGTACTTCCCGGCTGGCTCGGCCTCGATGCCGCGGGTACCGCGGGTACAGGCAACGTCGACATCAGCATCTGGCAGATCGCCAAATCCGTCCTCATCTTCCTCGGTATCCCGCTCGCCGCCGGCTACCTGAGCCGCACCATCGGAGAAGCTCGCAGAGGAACCGAATGGTATGAGCACACATTCCTGCCCAAGATCGGCCCCGTCGCGCTGTACGGCCTGCTGTTCACGATCGTGATCCTGTTCGCGCTCCAGGGTGACCAGATCACGAATCGTCCGTGGCAGGTGGCCCGGATCGCGCTTCCGCTGCTGGCCTACTTCATCCTGATGTGGTTCGGAACCTTCCTGCTCGGGATGCGCCTCCGGCTGCCGTACGAGAGCACCGCCGCTTCTGCCTTCACCGCCGCCGGCAACAACTTCGAGCTCGCGATCGCGGTGTCCATCGGCGTGTTCGGCGTGTCCTCCGGGCAGGCCCTCGCCGGCGTCGTCGGGCCACTGATCGAGGTGCCCGTCCTCGTCGGCCTGGTGTACGTCGCGCTCTGGGTGAAACGCCGCTTCTACCCGCTTGCTGAACGCAACGGCCATCGAGAACTTACGCAATCATGAGCACGCAAGCCCGGCAGGAGCCCTGTGAAGTTGTCGACCCGGCGGGGGATATCACCCTCCCCGACGACGACACGCTCGCTGCGATGATGAAGGCGCTCGCCCACCCGGCACGGGTGCGCATCATTCGGGTCCTCGACGAGCGCCAGGCCTGCGTCACCGGCGACGTCGTGATCGAGCTCGGCCTCGCCCAATCAACGGTCTCGGAACATCTGCGCATTCTCCGCCAGACAGGACTGATCCAGGGTGAGATCGAAGGACCGCGCACCCGTTACTGCATCAGCGCGACCGGCTTGGCCACGCTCAAAGCTGGTATCGCAGCACTTTGAGTCAAGCCCGCACCAGCGGGGCAGCGGGTTGACATACCGGTCCCTGTCCACCATGGTTCGGAGACCATGACCTCCGCAACGAGTTCCCGTCAGGCGCCGATCCGTGTCTGACAACGCACGCCCCACCATCGGCTTCGTGGGTCTCGGCAACATGGGCGGACCGATGTGTCGACGCCTGGTCGATGCCGGGTACGACGTCTTCGCGTTCGACCTCGATGCGACAGCATTGGACCTGGCGACTGCCGCCGGTGCACACCCTGCTGCATCGGCCGCTGCTTGCGCCGCCGCGGTCGACGTGTTCTTGACCTCGCTACCACGACCGGATCATGTCGATGCCGTCATGCGCGGACCGAACGGCGCCCTCGCTGCGCTGCGAAGCGGCTCAGTGTGGGTCGATCTCACGACGAACCGCAAGGAACTCGTCACTGAGTTCGCCGCTGCAGCCCCGGATGGCGTGCAGGTCGTCGATTCGCCGGTCACCGGCGCCGTCGACGGCGCGCGTAACGGAAAGCTGACGCTCTTCGTCGGTGGCGCCGAGCAACCCGTGCAAAGGGTGACCCCGATTCTCGAACACCTCGGTCTCGTCATCCACTGCGGGGGCATCGGTTCTGGCAACGTGGTCAAGCTCGTCACGAACCAGCTGTGGTTCATCGCCGCCGCCGCGATCGGCGAGGGATTTGCAATCGGGATGGCCAACGGCGTCGAACTTGCCACGTTGTGGGAAGCAATCAAGGCAAGTGTCGGCGACAGCTTTGTCGTCCGCCACGACGCGCCGTCGATCTTCGCCGGCCATTACGACCCGTCATTCTCGCTCGACCTCTGCCTGAAAGACCTCGGCCTCATCGCCGCGCTTGCCGAGCAGGTGCAGGCGACACTGCCGATGACCTCCGCCGCACAGGGAGCATTCGCACTCGCGGCCGAGCGATACGGTGTCGGCGCTGCAGAACTGCACGTGGTCAAGCGAATCGAGGACGACGCCCAACTCTCGATGCGCCTGGACGGCGACTGGACCCCGCCGTGGGAGCTCTAGCGAGATAAAACTCGTCGATCTCCACACGCATCCGCTGCAGGACCCTTCAGTGAGCGTGCCGGTGGTGGATGTCGGGGAGGTGTTCGTGCTCGTGGCTCAGAACGAGGTGACGATGCTGTGCCCCTGACAGCACCTCGATCACGTCCGAGCGATGATGCGGGTCGTTCGGGTCGATCTGGTGCATGTGCTCGAGGAACTCGTGAGTATGCAGATGCGCGTGATGGCTGGTGGCGACCACGAGAACCCCGACGAGCGACACTGCGAACGCCACCCACGTGGCGGCGGTGAGTCGATCGCCGTTGATCGGCCATGCAAGAAGCGCACCGATGAACGGTGCGAGCGCGAAAATGACCTGACCGCGTGCCGCGCCGACCAGTCGGGCACCCGTGATCCACATCGTGATCGAAATGCCATATCCGAGCGCACCGATCGCGAGCGACGCGAGAACAAGTGTTGCTGCGGGCGCGTCGTGGAGGTACAGGCCGAGCAGCAGGTTGACAGACCCCGCGACGACACCTTTGGCGAGTGTGATCTGTGACGGGCTGTAGCTGTCGAGGCTTGCGGTGATGGCGTTGTCGATCCCCCAGCACACACATGTCGCGGCGACGAGGAGCGCACCGAACACGACCCCAGCCTCGGCGGTGCCGGCAAGGATCACCCCGCCGAGCACGACGATGACGATGCCGAGGCCGGCGCGGCGACCGATGTGTTCCTGGAGCAAGACACGGGCGATGACTGCGGTCGCCACCAACTCGAGATTGAGGAACAACGACACGGTGCCCGCCGGCGTTCGGTCGAGTGCCAGCACGAGCAGGACCGGAGCGAGTCCACCACCGAACCCGACAGCCACCAGCA
>JANOEM010000059.1:0-3639 GCA_031413195.1 Actinomycetes bacterium | reverse complement strand
ACACAGGCAGCTGATGCAGGACCGTTGGATCACCGACTGGCCGACCAGCGCGCGGTTCCCCCACTACACCCGCGCGAACGCGGGCGAGGTGCTCGCCGATCCCGTCACCCCACTCGGGTGGACCTTCGGCTGGGACGGCGGAATCGTCGCCGGCTACAAGGCCGGGCTGATCCGGTGCGGCGTGTACGAGGACAGCGACTTCAATCCTGCGCACCCTGAATCCATCGCGTGTTTCGGTGGATACCTGTACATCAACCTGTCCGCGATCCGGATGCAGGGCGCGCGCAATCCGGCCGCTTCGGTCGAGATGCTCGACACGGCCTTCTTCGGTAACCACCCCGACGTGCCGGCGTACGTGGCGCATCCCGACGACGACAAACCGCACCTTCTTCCCGCGATCGAGGCCCACACTGCGTGGGTGATGAGCGGTCCGGCATGGCTGGAACTGGCCGAGGACAAAGCAGACGCAGCGGCGCTGCGCGAATCTCGCGGCGACCTTGGTCTGTTGACCAATGCCGAGCTCGTCGAGCGCGCTCGGGTCGTGCAGGATCGATTGCCGCACCTGTTCTCCCAGCACGTCGTCTCGGGCACCAGCGCTGGCGTCGCGCCGGGGCTGCTCGGCGTGGTGGCCGAGGCGCTCGGCGAACCGCACTTCGCAATGACCGTGCTCTCCAGTATCGGCGACGTGGACTCGGCCGATGCGAACTACGCCCTCTGGAACATCTCGCGTCTCATCGCCAACGAATCGGAACCGACCGCGGCCTTCGACGCAGGCGTCGACGGTGTGCTCGATCGGATCGCATCGCCGGCGTTCCTCGATGCGTGGAACGCGTTCCTGTTCGAGTTCGGCTCGCGCGGGCCCGACGAATGGGATGTCGGGGCGCGGAGCTGGGAGTCACATCCTCGGCTGGCACTTGCTGCGCTCGATCGGATCCGGCTCCAACATGACGACGAATCCCCATTTCTGCGCAACGCCGAGCGGGCGAGGTTGCGCGTCGCAATGGTCGATCGAGCACGAGCCGATCTTGCCGGGCAGCCCGAGGTTGCAGCGCTGCTCGAAGCGGGCCTGACCGCCGGAACGATGATGGCCCACCGCGAACGCACCAAGACCACGATCGTGCGTGTGCTGCACGAAGCCAGGATGGCCTTTCGCGAACTCGGCGAACGCAACGGCCACGGTGAACTGGTCTTCCAGTTGCTCGACAGCGAACTCGACGCGTACGTCAACGATCCAGCGTCTTTCACGAAGACGCTCACGGACCGTCGAGAAGCGTGGCGTGAACTGTTTGCGCTCCAACCCCCGTTCATCATCGCCGACGCGAAGGTGCCGCCGCTCGACCAGTGGCCGCGTCGCGAGACGGCTGCTCTCTCTCCGGCTGCCGAAGGCGACGTGCTCCACGGGGTCTCCGGCTCACCCGGAACTGCACGTGGAATTGCGAGGGTGGTCCTCGATCCGGCCGACCCCCGCGACCTGCAGCCAGGCGAAGTCCTGATCGCCCCGTGCACCGACCCGAGTTGGACGCCGCTGTTCATGTCGGCCAGCGCTGTCGTCGTCGATGTCGGTGGCCAGATCAGCCACGCCGTCATCGTCAGTCGCGAGCTTGGGCTCCCCTGCGTCGTCTCCGTCACCGACGGCACCCGCCTGATCCCCGACGGTTGCCTGATCGAGGTCAACGGGTCCGACGGAACCGTCACCATTCTGTCGAGCCACTCGATGCAATGATCGAGACGCGCGAGACGTTCTGTCGTTTCTGCCACGCAGCCTGCCCGCTCGAGGTGGATGTCGAGGTGGATGTCGAGGTGGATGTCGACGGGTCACATGACGGCGGACCGCGGCTGGAGACCGCCGTCGCTGTTCGGGGGATCCTCGCGGACCCGCTGTTCGAGGGTTACACCTGCATCAAGGGGCGCCAGCTCGCTGATCAACATCACGCGCCCGACCGGCTCCGCACCCCTCTGCGGCGCACTTCCGACGGTGGATTCGAAACGGTGACATCCGGTGAAGCCCTCGACGACATCGCGCAGCGGATCAGCGAGATCATCACGAAGTACGGCCCCCGCGCCGTGGCCAGCTACACCGGCACCGGAGCCTTCCAGAACTCGATTTCGATGCCGGCCGCGGTGGCGTTCCACGCGGGAATCGGATCGCCGTCGTTCTACACCTCGATCACCATCGACCAACCGGCGCATCTCACCGCTCGGCTTCGAATGGGCGCTTGGGACGCCGGTTGGCAGAACTTCCGCGACGCCGATGTACTGATGGCGATCGGTTACAACCCACTCGTCTCGTCGTATGCGCCGGCAGGTGGGCTGCAGGGAACGAACCCGTTCGTGACCCTTCGCCGGGCCAAGGCGCGGGGGATGAAGTTGATCGTGATCGATCCCCGACGCAGCGAGCTCGCAACGTCTGCCGACATCTGGCTCGCCGTCAAGCCAGGCGAAGACCCGGCTCTGTTAGCAGGGCTGATCAACGTCATCCTCAGCGAAGACCTGCACGACAAGGCCTTCTGCGACGAGTGGGTTTCCCAGATCGACGAACTCACGATGGCAGTCGCACCGTTCACCCCCGATGCCGTGGCTTCGCGTTGCGAGGTGAATGCCGACGACGTGATCGCGGCTGCCCGGCTCTTCGCTGCCGGCCCGCGCGGAACGGCCGGTACCGGCACCGGGCCGAACATGGCCCCCCACAGCACGCTGATGGAGCATCTCGCACTCACCCTCAACGCGATCTGCGGGCGCGTGAACCGCGCCGGTGATCGGCTCGAGAGCGGCAGCTTCCTCAACCCGGGCGACACTCGACGAGCCCAGGTCATCGCGCCGAGCGACCCCGCCCCGGGCACCGCACATCGGGTCAAGAACCTGAAGGGCATGCCGGGCGAGATGCTCACCAACACCCTCGCCGAGGAGATCCTCGAACCGGGTGAAGGTCGGGTCCGTTGCCTGATCGTCTGTGGCGGCAATCCGGTCGTTGCCTTCCCCGATCAGCTGAAGACGATCGAGGCGATGAAGGACCTGGAGCTGCTGGTCGTGATCGATCACCGGCTCACCCCAACCGCGGAACTCGCCCACTACGTCCTGGCGCCACGACTCGAACTCGAACGCGCCGATGTGCCGACCGTGATGGATCGCCGCTTTGCGGCGCCGTACGTGAGCTACACGCCTGCAGTCCTTGCTCCGCAGGGCGATCTGATGTCGGAATGGGAGGTCTTCGCCGGCGTCGCTGCTCGACTGGGCACCAGACTCCCGCTACCCGGCGGCGACCTTCCGCTCGACGGCAGCGCCGACGACGACATGATGCTCGACCTCGCCTACGCCAACTCGCGAATGCCGATGGCAGAGATCCGACGCGAGCGGAGCACCATCCGCGAGGACCTCGCGATCGAAGTCGTGGACGCGGATCCGGGTCCGCACTCCAGGTTCGCGGTGGCACCACCCGATGTCGTCGCCGAACTGATCGTCGTCGCAGCGGAACGCACTGGGGCAGAGATGCTCGACGGGTTCGATCCCGATCTGTTCCCGTTCCGCCTGATCAGTCGCCGCCTCAAGCATGTCCTCAACTCACTCGGCCGCGAACTGCCGGGGCTTGCTCGCGTCGGCACCACCAACATCGCGTACATGCATCCCGACGACATGGCCGCG